>CALHID010000110.1 GCA_938030835.1 uncultured Actinomyces sp.
ACTGCTCCCGCCCGTCACGAACGCTCGAACTGTGATTACTTCGCCGAAGAGTGATAGTTCGGAGCCTCAGTCGTCATCTGAACATCATGCGGGTGCGATTCACGCAAGCCTGCAGAGGTAATGCGAACGAAACGACCATTACGCTTCACCGCATCAATCGTCGAGGCACCCAGGTAGAACATCGTCTGATGCAGACCGCCCACCAGCTGGTAGACAACCGCAGCGAGCGAACCGGTGTAGGGAACCTGGCCCTCGATGCCCTCGGGAACGATCTTGTCATCCGAAGAGACATCGGCTTGGAAGTAACGATCCTTCGAGTACGACTTGCGTCCGCGCGAACTCATCGCGCCCAAGGATCCCATGCCACGATAGCGCTTGTACTGCTTACCATTCGTGAAGACAACCTCGCCGGGCGATTCCTCACAGCCAGCAAGAAGCGAACCCAACATGACAGTGTCCGCGCCGGCAACAATTGCCTTACCGATATCGCCGGAGTACTGCAGGCCACCATCAGCAATCAGGGGCACACCTGCCGGCTTGCACGCGAGAGATGCCAAGTAGATCGCGGTCACCTGAGGCACACCCACGCCCGCAACGACACGCGTTGTACAGATCGAACCCGGTCCAACACCCACCTTCACAGCGTCAACGCCCGCATCGATCAGTGCCTGAGCACCTTCGGTTGTTGCAACGTTGCCGCCGATGATCTGAACACCATCGAATGAAGAGTCAGCCTTGATCTTTCGGATCATTTCCAGAGCCAAGGCAGCGCCACCGTTCGCAGTATCAACAACCAGAACGTCAACACCTGCATCGCGAAGCGCGCAGGCGCGTTCCCAGGTATCTCCCCAGTAGCCAACTGCAGCGCCAACCATCAGACGACCGCGATCATCCTTCGTCGCATTCGGGTACTGCTCAGTCTTAACGAAGTCCTTCACCGTGATCAGACCGGTAAGACGTCCATCTTCATCAATGATGGGAAGCTTCTCTACGCGATTTGTCGCAAGCAGTGCCTTCGCTTCCTCACGGCTGGTCCCGACCTTGCCCGTCACCAGACGCTCGCGAGGAGTCATGCAGTCACGAACCTTCAGCGTTGCCCACTGATCGGTGGGAACAAAACGCAGATCACGGTTGGTAATAATGCCAATGAGCTGCTGCTGGTCATCGACAACGGGAAGGCCCGAAACACGGTAGTGGCCACACAAACGATCCAGTTCCTCGATGGTGGCATCGGGACCAATAGTCACCGGGTCCTCAACCATTCCCGATTCAGAACGCTTCACCTGACGAACTTGGGAAGCTTGCTCTTCAATCGAGAGGTTGCGGTGCAAGATTCCGATACCGCCCTGTCGAGCCATTGCAATCGCCATGCGCGCCTCGGTCACCGTATCCATCGCCGCAGAAAGCAGAGGAATACGCAGGCGGATCTTCTTCGTCAACTGAGCAGATGTATCAACCTCAGAGGGAACAACATCGGTCAGTTCAGGAAGAAGCAGAACGTCATCGTAGGTCAGTCCGGTCAAAGCAAAAGGATCATTGTGAATGTCTGCCATGAACAGAGTTTAGGCCCGAAAGTGGGCCAGAGCATACTGGGTTTGACCTAAAACCCAGTATGCGTGGCTAAGTTCACCCCGAAAAAAGTGAGAGTAGAAGCGAACTACGCCTCTTCTTCTGCCTTCTCCTTCAAGGCCAGAGCAAAGCACGGGGTATTACCAACCTGCGGCAGAAGCAGCATCTGCGCGACGTGGTAGGCGTCCGCTTTCCCCTCCCACGTTGTCCCAGACTCTGCGCCCGAGGCGTCAACTTCGTGGATCCAGCGTCCTGTGGCCTCGCGAAGGTAGCGGTCCGCCCAATCGACCCACTGCGCATACAGAGAACTCAGCTCCGCGACACGCGCATCATCTCCGGCCTCTTCATGAACACGGCCTAAGACACATGCAGAATTGACAGCCTCGCACAGCACCCAGTGCATGCGAGTATCCACAACCGCGCGCCCATCCCAGTCGGTCGTGTAAACGAAACCCTGAGCGCCATGTTGATCCCAGCCATCAGAGCATGCGCGGTTGAAAAGCTGCTCAGCAGCCTCAAGCATCCAATCTTCACTCTCCCCCATAGCCAACAGGGCTGCACGGGCGTGAAGGATCAGTCGCGCCCATTCCATCCCGTGTCCGGGGGTTGCACCGTAGGGACGGAAAGGATCTGAGGGACGATCAATATTGTGATCGGGAAGCATGTTCCACTCGGAATCGAAGTGTTCGGGAATACGCCAGTGCAACTGCTCAGCGACCTCGGCGACGAAACGACAGATTCCGCGTGCGCGATCCAACCAGATGCGGTCTCCCGTCGCGTCATAAGCAGCTAGGTAAGCCTCGACGGTGTGCATATTCGCATTGACACCACGGTAGCTCTCGCCGCGAGTGTAATCACGGTTCCAGGATTCGCAGACGCGTCCGAACTGAGGCTCCCACCAATGGAGCTCTTGGTCAGCCAGCGCACGATCAAGAAGCTCGCGGGCACCCGGACGGCCAAGCACTGTTGCAGCGCTTGAGCACAGGATGACAAATGCGTGTGCGTATGCCTGCTTCAATCCGCCATTCGCTGGTTCAATCGCCTTCCAATGCGGGCCATCCTCGCGTTCAACAATCTCTGTCACGAGCCCGGAGAACCAACCGCCATTTTCGGCATCGTACATAGGGCCTTCAGTCAGGCAACGAATACCATGATCGACCAAGGGGATCGCCCAGTCGTAACCCTTAAGCGCCGCGAGCGCGAAAACGTAGGTCATTCGCCCGGTAATCCACAGTTCAACTGGCTTTGAAGGATCCACTACCCCATTGCGATCCATGTACCCGAAACCGCAATCTACAACCGAGCCCGCCGCAAAATGAACAAGTTCTTCGAATTCTTCGTCGAAGGCTTCGATAAGCTGGCGATCTTCCCACGGGGTCATCTTTAATCCTCTGTGCATGCCGCACCTGCGCGACCTTATAGATACGCGTCTACGCTAACACGTTGCAGGAACATGCAGTAATTGAACGAGGTAACGCAGAAAGATTCAGCGAACGGAAGCTGCGGGGACCTTCGCACTCAGCAAGGCCAAAGTCTCTTCAACGCACGCTGAGACGGTACGAACGCGAAGAACATGGTCGTCCAGAACCCGCGGGGATTGAGTTCCCACCTCGATGACGTCGATTCCGTGGTTGTGAACTGCCGCTGAAACGAAGTTCTTACAGTCCTCACCCTGTCCCATGGTGATCAGAGCAGCGACGTGCGAATCGATGTTTTCAACAAAAGCATCAAGTTTTTCGCGGCCACCAATCCAGCCGCGGCTACACGCTCCCAGCACCACAACATTCGGGCCGTACCACCGCAAGGCCACTCCAATGACATGCGCGGGAAGAAGATGCGCACGATCACCCAAAATGATGATGCTGGGCGAAGAGGGGAACTTAGGCTCGGGACGTTGTTCTGACATCACGCGAAGAACGTCATACATTGCTTGGCTGAGCATTGACGAACCTGCAATACCCGGAATTTCGCCGTGATAATCGGTAGCCATCACTTCAAAAGCGGGTTCAACCAAAAGCATCCACGTATGAAGCAGACCTTTTTCACTGACACTGGCTTCAATGAGATGAACAAGGCGGTCCCGATCGCCTGCTCGCGCGGCGACAACCAGTTCATCTGCCGTACGCGGGGGACGTACCTCTTCCAGCTCTCCCTTGTCTTGAGCAAGGACAATCGCAGCGGCATCAGAGGGGGTGACTCCACTTTGAATAAGCTCGATCATATGCGTCAGCCTGGCGACGTCTTCCGGAAGGTAGCGACGATGGCTGCCAGCGGAGCGCTCTCCGGGGCCCAGACCGTAGCGCCTTTCCCATGTTCGCAGTGTCGAGGCCGAAACACCGAGTTTGGCAGAAACTGCAGTGACGGTCAGCGGCGCATCGTGAGCAGCGGGAAGCACGAGCTGTGCACGGGGCATGACCACTCCTGACGTGATGAAGGATACCTAAGTGAATGCTACCTAATTGATTGTCAGCTTTCCTTCTTGTCTTTTCCAGTCGAGTGGTCATATTTTGTCCGCTGACAGCTAAGAACCACTATGTAACGGGCAACAAAATTACGCTTTCAGCATTTCTGCAGCATTTCGTTATCTCCCGTAATAATGCGGTTTTCAGCGTCACTTCGGCCATCTGAAGTTTCCTGTGAAACAACTATGATTCTGTGAAGGGGCCTTGAATAACTCTTGCACAATTCGGTACCCTTCTTGCAGTCCTTCTCGCCGAGAACGTCTCGTGCAGGGAAGTGCAATGAATGGAGGTACTCATGTCTGACGTCTCTCGACTGCCAGGCCCGTCGATTGACGCGTGGGAATGGCAGTACCAGGGCGCCTGTCGCGACCTCGATACGGAACTTTTCTTCCACCCCGAAGGTGAACGCGGTTCAACCCGTCGTCGCCGTGCCGCCAACGCAAAGGCCATTTGCGCAACTTGTCCTGTCATTGAGCAGTGCCGCGAATATGCTCTGCGAGCTCAGGAACCCTATGGAATCTGGGGCGGCATGACTGAAGAAGAACGTCGCGAAGAAATTCAGCGCCGTCGTATTCGTCGAGTCTCCTGACACACTCACTACGTCATCTCGAACTCGCTCGGGTCGGTGTCCCGAGCGAGTTTCTTTTGCCTAGCATCAACCGCTCCCCTATTCCCCGTTCTCTTCCCCTATTCCCTACTCTCTATGGAATAGACTGAAACCCATCCCCGTCATCCCGTGCGAAATGCGAAAGGTGCCCCATGGAATCTCGAGGCCTCGGCAAGCAAAGAATCATTGCCGTTCTTCTTCTTGCATGTGCTGTTGTTCTTGTTGCCGGTGCAGTCTGGTGGACCAGCCGGCCGTCAACTTCTCAATCCCAAGCAATGGCCTCGGCTAGCGCAATGCCGACACAGCAAGCACAGGAAAGCACCGCTGCCCCACAGCAAACCCAAGCAGCCTACGCACCAACTGTTACCGATCAACAGGGACTCGACATCATCCACTCTCAGCAGCGTCGTGATGCCAATGACGCGCGAGCAAAGGGCTCGATCGACGCTCCCGTCGTGATGGTGCTTTACTCTGATTTCTCGTGCCCCTACTGCACGCGTTTCGCGAAGCAAGTCGAACCACAACTGCAAGATCTGGTCGATAACGGCACCTTGCGAATCGAGTGGCGCGATCTGGCACAAATTTCGCAGTCTTCCCCCCTTGCCGCTCAGGCGGGTATTGCTGCAGCCAACCAGGGACGTTTCTGGGAGTTCGTGAGCGCAGCCTATGGCGAGGCCGACCCATCCGGCCACCCCGAGTACACGATGGATTCCTTGACCGCTTTGGCCCAAAAGGCGGGCGTCCCCGATATCTCACGCTTCCAAGCTGATACCAACGATCCCGAAACGGCCGCAGAGGTCAAACAGGCCCAAAACGACGCCTACAAGATCGGCATCCAGGGCACTCCCTTCATGTTCATTGGCGATAGCTTCATTTCGGGCTTCCGCGATGCCGACTACGTGCGCGCAACCATCCAGAACCAGGCAGAACACCTCAAGAAGTGAATCCTCTTATCGCTTTCCTTGGTGGAGTATTGACGCTGCTCGCACCGTGCTCCGTCATGCTTCTACCCGCTTTCTTTTCCTACGCGTTTCAATCTCCACAGAAATTGATCGCTCGCTGCGGGATATTCTGGCTGGGCCTACTCACTCCCTTAATCCCACTGGGTGCAGCCTTATCAAGCGTTGTCGCGGTGATTAGAGAACACTCGGCCTTCATTACCCAAGTCATCGCACTCTTGGTGATTATTGCTGGACTGATCACGCTCTTCTCCTTGGATGTTCCTGTTTTCCGCGTGCGTTCCCTAGAAAAGGCTTCTCGGTCACGCGATACGGCATGGGCGGTCTACCTCCTGGGTATTACCTATGGAATTGCAGGGGTTGGTTGCGCAGGCCCAATCCTTGGAGCAGTACTGGCAACTTCCTCTTTGGGTGGTTCAGTCGTCG
This sequence comes from uncultured Actinomyces sp., assembly GCA_938030835.1. GTDB lineage: Bacteria > Actinomycetota > Actinomycetes > Actinomycetales > Actinomycetaceae > Pauljensenia. The sequence goes on from CALHID010000110.1 coordinate 6,024, forward strand.
AAGGCATCATCGCAGTCATTTTCTATTCCGCAGGAATGGCATTTCCCCTCTTGGTGCTCGCACTGCTCTGGCAGCATTCCGCGGGGCGTATCCAGGCGATCGTGCGTCCAAAACCCGTGACTCTATTGAAGCGTCAGACGACGTGGACGAATGTGGTCTCTGGACTGGTTCTCATCATTTTGGGTTTCACAATTTTCAAAATTGACTTGAGTAACCCTCTTGGCGGGATCGTTTCCATTGACACTCTTGCTTCGTGGGAAGAATCCATCATGGGCCTTTTTGGGGCGCTACCCGCATGGGTGGTCACCCTTGCAGGAGCACTCATTATCGGCGCTGTTGTTGCCTTGCTCTGGAAACCGCGCTCTACTTCTCTTCCCTCTTCCACGCCTTCAGAAGAGCAACAGGACTAACGATTGCCAGTGCGCAGACGCGACGCGCAGCAGCACTAACATAGTCAGCCGCAGCGCAGTCACGCTAAATAGCTCTCGCAGCACCCACACTCAGAACTTAAAAAGCAGTGAGCCCGGAGGATTACTCCGGGCTCACCACTTCATGCATCACGCGGATGCATCAACGTCTATTCAGCGCTCGACAATTGCCAGAACGTCGCGTGCAGACAGGATCTGCAGTTCTTCGCCGTCGTACTTGACTTCGGTGCCACCGTAACGGCTGAAGATCACGTGGTCGCCCACCTTGACGTCCACGGGAACGCGGTTGCCGTTGTCGTCAACGCGGCCGGGGCCCACTGCCAGAACTTCGCCTTCCTGCGGCTTTTCCTTGGCGGCGTCGGGAATGTACAGACCGGAAGCGGTCTTCTCTTCGCTGTCAACCTGACGGATGACAATACGATCTTCGAGGGGCTTGATGGTGATAGCCATTTCAGCACTCCCTTTCTTTTCATAACGATTAATGTCATCCCGTCCCTGCCGTCGCGGGGGTCAGGTATGGGATCGCATGTGTGCTTACCCACTCAGTCTAGGGCTCGATTGGCACTCTAGCAAGCTGAGTGCCAATGCTGTCTACCGCCTCCACTCAGCCTCCCACACGCCCCATATCTTTTCTCTAATTCCCTGAAATTCCGCAACAATAGAGACCATGTCCTCCATTGATCCACTCTGCTGCTCCCCCGGACGTGAACTTCTTGCCCAATGGGAAGAAAACGAGGAATACCGTCACCTCTCACCCATGGAGCTCAGTTTGGCAATCCGCGTGCAAACGGATGACCCGGCCACGGCCTCGGCAATTGCCTCTCAACTGCAGTTACGCACCCAAGCGGGAGGAAAATTCGGGCCTCTTGCGCGCACAATGCTGTGGACGCGCGACGGTTACGAACAAGCAACGCGATGGGTTCTTGCCCGCCAGCACGCCGCGCGCTTCGCCAAAGCCGGAGCGACCCATATCGGAGACCTCGGATGCGGGATCGGTGCAGATTCCCTTGCTTTCGCACGCGCGGGCATGCGCGTTACCTCCTACGACATCAATGACGAGGCCCTTTCCGCCGCTCGCGAAAACCTTTCCCCTTTCCCCTCCGCATGCGTTGAGAAACGCGATGTGAGCACGCTTGGTCCCGAAGACTTCGAGGCGGAAGGTTTCGACGCCCTTTACGCTGACCCCGCGCGCCGAACTGGCAAACAGGGCGGCTCCAAGCGCATTTCATCGCCCTCGGATTGGTCTCCTTCTTTGGACCGCGTTCTGTCCTGGGTGCAGCATGTCCCGCGCTTAGGAGTAAAAGTTGCCCCGGGCATCCCCTACGAACTCATTCCTTCCCAGTTCCACGCGCGTTGGACCAGTGTTGATGGAGATCTTCTCGAGGCCGCACTGTGGTCCCCTTCCCTAGCCAGCGAAGGGGCAGGACGCTCGGCTTGCGTCATTACCCGCGACGAGATCCATACCCTTGAGGACCCTCAGACTGCTTCCGCTGACTCACCTGCCCGGCAGGCAATAGTTGGGCAGCTGGGGAGCTACCTCTACGAGCCGGATTCCGCGGTTATTCGCGCTGGAATGGTCGCCAGGCTCAGTGAAGACCTTGACGCGCATCTGATCAGCGAATCGATCGCCTACCTCAGCGCATCGCAGTTGATCCCAACTCCCTTCGCTACAGCATTTGAAGTCATCGACCAGGTGAACCTGCGCGCAAAGAATATTCAGCAGGCACTTCGAGCACACGATATTGGACGTGTCGAAGTCAAGAAACGCGGGGCCGACATTCAGCCCGACGCGCTTCGCAAATCCCTCAAACTCGCGGGGAGCCAAGCGGGAGTCGTTATCGCCACTCGAATTGGTCAGTCGCACCGGGCAATTATTGCCCGACGAATCAGTGCCGGGGAAGCATAGAGGTTTGAGTCAAAGGCATACCGGAATCGGGAGAGAAATCCCAATCTGAAGGTTCAACCCCTGCACGCACAAGCTCCGAGCCCATAGCTGCAATCTGCGCCCCATTGTCCGTGCAAAAACGCAGCGGAGGCATGCGGACTTCCAGACCAGCGGCCTCGCCTCGCTCAGTCAGCAACGCACGAAGCCGGGAATTTGCCGAGAAGCCACCGCCTACAACGATCGTCGAGCATCCGTGATCAAGTGCGGCGCGAACTGCTTTCGCCGTTAAGGAATCATTGACGGCCTCGGAAAAGCCCGCACAAATATCCTCAGCGGGGATCTCCTCGCCGCGTTCCTTAAGGCCTTCAACATAACGGGCAACCGCGGTCTTGAGCCCGGAGAAAGAGAAGTTGTACTTGTGGCGTTCCTGGTCCTTGCCAGCGGCCAGACCTCGCGGGAAACGAATCGCAGTGGGGTCGCCCTTTTGCGAAAGACGGTCGACGTGCGGACCGCCCGGGTACGGAAGGTCAAGGAGACGGCCGACCTTATCGAAGGCCTCGCCAGCAGCATCGTCAAGGGTTCCGCCGAGCTCACGAACATCCGTTGCGATGTCATTAATAAGCAGAAGATTCGAGTGGCCACCGGAAACGACCAGACCGATGAAACGCTCAGGCAGAGGACCTTCGGCGAGCTTATCGACCGCAAGGTGACCGATCACGTGATTAACACCGTACAGCGGTTTTCCGATCGATGAGGCCAGTGCTTTAGCCGCGCAAATACCAACCGTCAGGGAGCCCACCAGGCCGGGACCGGCAGCGACGGCCACGGCATCGACATCGTTAAGAGTTACGCCGGCCTCATCAAGGGCGCTTTCAAGCGTGGGAAGGAAAGACTCAAGGTGAGCGCGTGAAGCAATTTCGGGGATAATTCCGCCGTAACGGGCGTATTGATCCATTGATGTAGCCGTGCGATCGACCAGAAGGTCGCAGCCGCGCACCAGCGCAACGCCTGTTTCATCGCAGGTTGATTCGATACCCAGTACTAAAGGATCTTTTTCACTCACCCGGCCCAGTTTAGTCCGCTGCTGTGCTTGGTGCATTTGTCCCCACATTCCGACAAAAAGATGTGGGACAACCAAAAAGGTGTGGGGACGACCCTAATGGATCGCCCCCACACCGATGATGTAAAGATCCCTTTAAAGGATCACACGCCCTTGAGCGCTGCCTTACCAAGCTGACGGTTCAGCGTGGAAATGACATCAAGCGGAATCTGCTTGGGGCAGACGGCCGCGCACTCGCCGATGTTCGTGCAGGAACCGAATCCTTCTTCGTCCATCTGGTTGAGCATGCTGACAACGCGGCGGTAGTTCTCAGGCTTGCCCTGCGGGAGCAGGTGCAGGTGAGTAACCTTCGCCGAGGTGAAGAGCATTGCCGAGGCGTTCGGGCAGGCAGCCACGCAAGCGCCACAACCGATGCAAGCAGCGGCTTCGAACGCGCGGTCCGCATCCTGCTTGGGAACTGGAGTGCCGTTGGCATCCGGAGCTGCACCGGTGTTTACCGAGATGTAGCCACCGGCCTGGACGATACGGTCCAGAGCGCTGCGGTTAACAACCAGGTCCTTGATGATCGGGAATGCTTCTGCACGCCAGGGTTCGATGGTGATGACGTCACCATCGTTGAAGGAGCGCATGTGCAGCTGGCAGGTCGTGGTGACCTCAGGGCCGTGGGCGATGCCGTTGATGACAATGCCACACTGACCACAGATGCCCTCACGGCAGTCAGAGTCGAATGCGATCGGTTCTTCGCCGCGAGCAAAGAGCTCTTCGTTCAACACGTCGAGCATTTCCAGGAACGAGGATTCCTCAGAGATGCCGCGGACTTGGTATTCGTGCATGGCACCCGGATCCTCGGGTCCGTTTTGGCGCCAAATCTTCAGTGTCAGGTTCACTTGTAACTCCGCTGCTTAAGCTCGATGTTGTTGTAGATCAAGGCTTCCTTGTGGAGGATCGGAGGCTGGTCCTCGCCACCCCACTGCCAAGCTGCAACATAGAGGTACTTGTCATCGTGACGAAGGGCTTCACCTTCGGGGGTCTGCGACTCCGCACGGAAGTGACCGCCACAGGATTCTTCACGGTGCAGGGCATCGATGCACATAAGCTCGCCCAGCTCCATGAAGTCTGCAACGCGGCCAGCCTTTTCAAGGGACTGGTTAAGTTCACCAATTGACTTGCCGGGAACGCGAACGTCA
>CALHID010000111.1 GCA_938030835.1 uncultured Actinomyces sp.
CAGACCATCAGGTCCGCCTCGGCGCGGAAGCCGGACACGTCATAGAAACCGCGGATTTCTGCGCCAGCGCTCTTCACGTAGTCCAGGGATTCAGCAACAATATGGGCGCGCTCGCTATCGTCAGCCGGCAAGAACTCACCCAATGCAAACACGGAATACAGCGCGTAGTGCTGCTTGCCGTTGACCTCGTCTAGGTCAATATCTGTCCGGTCGCGCGGGTCAGGAACGTAGGAGTGCGCGGCGTGGTGGTGCGGAGCATGCTCGGCAACGTGTTCGGGCGCAGCCTCAGAGTGACCGGTGTTTTCGGTGTTTTCAGCGGGCTGTGCCGCACGACGGTTCAAGAACGCCATTGATTCCTCCTGTTGTATGGCGGATTGACCGGCGACTCGAGCAGGGCCGTCGGAAGAAAGTGGAGCATGCGGGCTTGCATGTTGAGTGCCCGCTTCGGCAGAGTTCTGGGAATGCGTTGGCCGGGCCGGAGCTAGGCAGCAATCCTGGGGACACACCGTATGGAAAGGCCCCGTGCCCGTCACGGTCATACGGAAAGGATTTTCACCTCGGGCTTGGGCTGCGCGTTCTTCCAGCACATCCACCAGCGAGGAAACAAACGCGGGGTCCGTCGAGATTGTTTCCGCGCGCTTGTAAGCAATTCCAAGCTCCGCAGCAGTTTCCTTCGCCTCGGTATCCAGGTCGTAGACGACCTCCATGTGGTCGCAGATGAAGCCGATCGGGACGACGACTACGCCGCTTGGCTTTCCACTTCCCGAGGCCTCGTTTCCTTCCCCCGTACTCTGGCCTTCCGGGGCGATGAGTTCGCGAAGAAAATCATTGATGTCAGGCTCAAGCCAGCGCGCCTGCGGCGGGCCTGAACGCGAACAAAATGCTAGGTCGTAGCCCAAATCCTCGCGCCCCAAGATCCGACGCACTTCCGGCATGATCGCTTGAATCAGTGCATGGTGCTGGGCCACGTAACTAATTTCGGAAGCGGGGGTGCCCAGGGATGACGCTTCCTCGCCTTCAAACTCAGCATCCCCGGCCTCGGCAGCGGGGGAAGAAGAAACGGCTGAAGGGAAGGGGAAGGGAGAGGAGCCTTCTTCCATTCTTACGGGGATGGAGTGGGTGACGAAAATCAGTCGAATCCCGTTTGGATCCGCCCCACCCTCGACAAGGGCGGACCATGCACGCCGGATCGAGGCAATTTCAGCACTGGCCATGCCGGGCGTCGAATAGTAGGGGCGTACCTTATCGACAATGATGTCGGCGTTCGAGTTGTCCGCGCTGTCCTCTGCGCCAAGGACGATACTCCCCCACTTTTCGCTGAGGGACTGCGCGGCCTCGGCAAGGTCTTCGCGGTACTGACGGCACCCCGAATACGAGGCGTAGGCGGAGGTCGGCAGCACAAGGATGCGTCGCGCGCCGGCTTGGGCGAGCTCGTCTAGGCCCTCGGCGACAAAGGGATGCCAGTTGCGGTTTCCCCAGCCGACGGGGATGTCATATCCGCGACGCGAGAGCTCGGCGGATAGCTCAGCGATCAGGCGCTGATTACAGGCATTAATGGGCGAAACTCCACCGAAACGCTCATAGTGCTTCGAGACTTGAAGAAGGCGTTCGTCGGGGATTCCGCGGCCGCGCGTCGCGTTGCGCATGAATGGGA
>CALHID010000112.1 GCA_938030835.1 uncultured Actinomyces sp.
TCACGACGCTGCGCGAACACTTTGAGTTAGGCGGCGGCCAGCATCGTGCACTGGACGATGCCCTGGCCACCGGCCTGCTGTTCTACAAATTGTGCGAATACGCAGAAAGTCTTGAGAAAGACCCACTCGCCTACTGCTCCCCCGCGTATCCTCTATCCTCATAATTCCCGAGGCCGCGTGTACTTTGCGTTGAAAAAAGGCGAGTTTCAGCGACGCTGACGCAGCAGTTCCGCGAGGGCTTCTTGAAGCTCCTGTGAATCAAATGGCGCGCTGACAATACGGCTCGCACCTGCCCATGTTGCCAGCCAGTCGTCTTGAGGACGAGCCGTGAGCATCAGGATAGGAGGAACATCCTGGCGGGTACCAGCGAGCTCCTTCGCGACAGACATGCCGCCTTCCTTTTGAGTTTCTCCATCGAGAACAAGGACTGCGATATCTGAGTTATTGTCCACTAGCTCAAGAACACCGAACTTCGTAGCTGCTTGAAGCCATTCAATGGGAGCCGTATCCTTCGATGCTTTGAAACCGACACCTGTGATCACTGCCTGGCGAGTGGTCGAGTTATCACTGAAGACCAGAACTTTCACGGGTGTTTCACTCACGATGCGCTCCTCAACGTTAAGAGATCGTTACTCTGGGTATTCTAACCGCTTTTGGATACACGTGTGGGGAGCTGAAGTTTCAGCTCCCCACACGTGTTGTTTGCTCTATCGCCAGTAGTTCAGATCTTCAAACTACTTCTCGGGGATGACAGCAAGAATGTCAACGACAATCGCCTGCGGCGGCTGCCCTTGTGCCTCGTTGCCAGCAGCTACGAGGAGAACCCGCGAGCCCGCGGTGAAGCCAATAAGCTGATTACCGTCCTTCACACTGACAACCTGGGCACCTTGCTGTCCCCATGTCGACTGTGTTTGAGCATCGTTACCAAAAACGGTTCCGACACCCTGATAAAGAATTGTCGAGCCAACAGCGACCTTGTCACCATGTCCCTCAGCGATAACGACCTTGGAGGTCTCTGTGGGCGCACTCTGTCCCCAGGTAATCGTGGGCTGGCTACCTAGATCACCACTGACAGTAATGCCTGCTGGAAGTTCATTTCCGGTCGGCGTTGCGCTTGTGAGCTGAGAGGTATCCTTCGGGTTAACAGTTCCCAAAATATCGACAACGAAGACGAGGTCGGCATTTGCAGGGATTGAAGAACCTGAACCTTGCGCGCCGTAACCCCACTTTGATGGGATGACGAGTTCAACACGATCGCCAACATGCGCGTCCGCAAGACCGTACTTCCATCCCTTAATCACCTGGTTGAGGCTGAAAGCGATAGGAGTGCGACCCTCTTGGAAAGAAGAATCAAAAACCTTGGCATCGCTGAAGAGCGCACCTGTGTAGTTGACCTGAACGATGTCATCGAGGCCGACGCTTGCACCATCACCCTTGTGGAGGGTTTTCACCAAAATCGCATCGCCCACGCTGCCAGATCCAGCTTTAATTTCGGGCTTCTGACCGAAATCACCGCTTACCTCGGGGAAATTACCCTGGCCGCTTCGATCAACCTGAGGTGTCTCCTCAGAGCTTGAAGCCGACTGGGTTGCACTTGCCGAGGCCGAAGGTGATGCCGATTGAGAGTCCTTTGACTGGCCCGAGCAGGCACCAAGAGCAAGAGTGCAGGTCAGCAGGATGGCACCAATAGCAGGTAGCTTCTTCACGATTCTCCGATCAGGCGAAAGACTCACCGCATGCACAGGTGTTCTGCGCATTGGGGTTATCGATCGTGAATCCCTGGCGCTCAATGGTGTCAGAGAAGTCAATGGATGCGCCTGCGAGGTAGGGGACGCTCATGCGATCGACAACAACCTCAACACCATCGAAATCACGGACAGCGTCACCATCGAGCAAACGATCGTCGAAGTACAGCTGGTAGATCAGGCCAGAGCAGCCTCCGGGCTGAACGGCGACACGCAGACGGAGATCGTCGCGGCCTTCCTGCTCAAGAAGGCTCTTGACCTTCTGTGCTGCGACATCAGTCAGGATGACGTCGTGGGTTGCAGTCTCAGTCGTGTTCTCAGACATGCTGCTCCTTTAATACTTTTCTTATAGGAATAATCTCTAGCCTAAGGCTACTCAGGCACAAGCGCCATCTTCAAAGCTGAGAGCGAATTGTCACTGCCTAGCCCATGTGCGAGCAGCGCGACGTCCCAGAGCATCAAGGTTTCCGCTTTCGTCAACAAGAATCCCATGAATCCCCCACTGGGCCCGTTCATGTGCCGATAGTGTGGAATGCAGGCCAATAGCAAGAACGGGAATGGCTGATTCTGATGCTATTTCAGTTAATAGATCAAGACTCGATTCAGCCAAGGCCGGTGAATGCAGCTCAGGTTCGCAAATGATCAGTAGGTCAGATGCCTCGATCTTGGTTTTGCAGTCGGTGTGGTGGAGTAAAAAATCACCATCAGACACTAGACGACCACCAAGAATGCCGATAATCGTCGCAGCGCCCCCACTGGCCCCTGAACCCGGAAGCCTTCCGGGTTCTACTACCGAGGCCGATTGTCCATTGATTGCAAGTTGCGGGCGCATCGTCTTGTGAAGCAGCTCGGCCCACTGCCGATGAAAATCTGTATCGTCAGTGCCTCGAAGACTCAAATCTGGCTCGAGAGCCAATGTCGAGGACGGTCCAAAGAGCGGGCGCGATGTCGAGTAGGCGGCGTAAAACTCTTGACCTGAAACGACGTTTTGTGCACGCTCGATTGCGCGCGTAAACCACGTCTCGAGTGGTTCATTCGCCCCTCGTATGGCTCCGGAAACACCTTCAAGAAAACTTATGCCACCGTCAGTTGCTTGAAGGTGACCGCCTTCAAGGACCGGGACTTTCCCCTCTGCAAGCGCCTCGCGAAAAAGCTGCCCGGCCTCGTGAAGGGAATCCCCATCCCCCACACTTAGGACACAAAAACGCGGATTGCCCTCCACGGCCTCGGCAAAGGCTTGACCGGGGCCAAAGGGGGCAAAGGAAACTTCCCAGGAACGCGCACCAGTAGAAAAGCTCTGAGCGAGCGCACGAAGCGCGGGGGCAGGATCATTCTCCAGCCCCCAATGCCCCGTGATAAACGCGCGTCCCACTTACTTTTCAGCCAGGCGAGACAGCACCAGCGCCTCAGCCAAGACAGCATTCTTCAGATCGGGAAGCGACTGAGATTCGTCCTCGGAGTGAGCATTCGTCAGCGGATCTTCAACGCCGGTGACGACGACCTGAGCGTGAGGGAAGGTCTCTTGGAACTCAGAAATGAAGGGAATAGAACCACCAACACCAATATTGACCGCCTGCACGCCCCAAGCATCAGTGAGGGCCTGCTTGACCAGGTGCGAAACTGGGGAATCAATATCGGCAAGGTAGCCGGGGCCAAGATCTCGATCAGAAATTTCGATACGTGCACCGAAGGGGGCGTGCTCACGAAGGTGCTTCTCAATCGCGTCCATTGCCTGACGCGGGTCGACACCGGGAACCGTGCGCATCGACAGACGGAAGCGAACGTGAGGAATGATCGTATTCGATGAATTCGCAACGCTAGTCGTATCAAAGCCAATCAACGACACGGAAGGCTTCGTCCAGGTACGCGCTGCGAGATCTCCGCTACCAGCAAGTCGAACCTGATCGAGCATTCCGCTTGCCGCGCGAAATTCATCTTCTGGCCAATCAACCTCTGCGTGGTCATCTCCACCCAAACCTTCAACGACAATGTTGCCGTCTTGGTCATAGAGCGAAGCAATCAGCAGAGCCGCGCAGGTGGGAGCATCGATCATAGGGCCGCCAAACATTCCTGAGTGAACAGCATGATCGGCCACAGTGAGATCAACAGTGAAAGCGCAGTTGCCGCGCAAGCTTGTCGTAACAGCAGGCTCGCCAGGCTTCCAGTTATCCGAGTCGGTGACGATGATGACATCAGCTTCAAGCTGGTCACGGTAGGTCTCAAGGAAGTGAGTAAAAGAGGGCGACCCGATTTCTTCTTCGCCTTCGATGTACACAACAACATTCGCGCCCAGATCCTTGCCAAGAAGGCTCAAAGACCCGAGGTGAACAATGACGCCCGCACCATCGTCAGAAGTTCCGCGACCATAGATGCGATCACCCTTAACGACAGTTGTCCAAGGGTCTGAATGCCAGCGCGCGAGATCTCCGGTTGGCTGGACATCGTGGTGAGCGTAAAGAAGGACCGTCGGCGCGCCCTCAATATGAGGGGAACGAGCAAGGATTGCCGGCTTGCCTTGAACTCCTTCAGGAGTCGTCACTGAGTGAATCTGAGCGTCCAGGCCAAGGGCTGCAAAGCGAGAACGAATATGCTCAGCGGAACGGTCAACATCCACAGCGTGAGACGGATCCGAAGAGACGGAAGGAATGGCCACGAGCTGAGACAGCTCATCAACCAATTGCGGGAAGAGAGCGTCAAGGCGCTCGCGAAGTTCATCGATATTCATAAGGCAAGAGTATCTCTTCTACAGGTATCTGCTCGCATGAATCCATTCTTAGCGGGCAAGAATGTGCCGATCGCGCTATCGATCTATTACCCTTAGAGACGTGTTGAGCTCAAAGAAGTCAGAATCCGAAGAAACTCCTCAGCCTCAGACGGCGAACGATCGTTCGAAGAGCGGTCCGACGCCTTCACGTAAGCAGGCGCAGGCGCGTAATGATCATTCCTTGATTGTTGCGGATCGTAAGGCTGCCAAGAAGGCCGCGCGTGAGCGCGCTCGCGCGATGCGTCTTGAACAAGACCGCCTCCAGCAAGAAGCACTGATCACCGGCGACGAGCGCTATATGCCGCTGCGTGACAAGGGCAAGGTGAAACGCTTTACTCGCGACTGGCTCGATGCTCGCTGGTCCTTCTCAGAGTTCGTCTTCCCAGTGATGATTCTGTTCTTCGTCGTTTTCTTCGGCGTCTCTTTCTTCGCCTCCACATCGGCTGCCGGACAGCGCGCGCTCTTCATTGTCATGGTGATTATGTACGGCCTGTTCTTCATTGCGATCGTCGAGACCAGCATCGTGTGGCGGCGCATCAAGCGTCAGCTTCGTAAGGTTTACCCGCGCGAACCTATGCCTCGCCGCATGTGGTTCTACGCATTCTCGCGCGCAATCATGCTGCGTCCATGGCGTTCGCCTCGTCCTCAAGTTGAGCGCGGACAGTTCCCAAAGAGATAGTTTCATAATCTCGATATAGAGGGGTGCAGGTTATTTGCCTGTACCCCTCTTTTTATCCACAGGACAGCCATCTATTCGGCGTTTTCCACAGATTTCTTAAGGGCCATACTTCTACTTCAGCGCAGAGGCAGACTCGTGATGCGAAAAGCTTATGAAAGGAACAAACATGGCGCATCACTCGTCGGCCCTTGAAAGCATTCCTCCGCTCTACGGAGAACCCGGATGGGTTGAAAACAGTGGACTGGTTAAAATTCTCTGGCCGCTCACCGATACCCAGGTCACCTCAGATTTCTTCAGATTCTCTGGGTTAGATCGCCCGCGAATCGAAAAGATCCGTCCGCTTCTTCCTCCGGATAACCTGCAGGATCGGCAAAATAACGCTCCCCCACTGGAGCTCTTTTTTACGGCGGCACTTCACAATCCTCGTGTCTCTTTGGGAGGCTACCTCGTTCTTGCA
>CALHID010000113.1 GCA_938030835.1 uncultured Actinomyces sp.
GCTCAGCCCTTGCGCTTCGCAGGAGCCTCGCCCAGCTCGAAGGACTCAACGACGACCCCGGTGGCCTCAGCTTCGTCAGAGGCAGCTACGCTCAGGGCTCCGACTGCGATGAGGAGCAAAGCGGCGGCGCCAATACCTACGAGCAGACCCAAGCCGTGCAACCCGCCCGAACTCGTCAGGTCAACACGAGTGAAGGCAAGGCTCGGATAAGTCGGGGCATTCCTTTGATCGGCTGTGTGGCAATACCCACCATCGGAAGGCCCAGCCCCTGTCCGCACCTGTCCCGGGACGGTAATCTGCTAGTGCTTCGAAGCGAGTAAGATTCAGGAGAGCCATGGGCGGGCGCGGGCAACGGCGTCCTCCAGCGCCTTTTTCAAAGCGGCCCATGCCGTGAGGCGGGAAAGTGCCGAACCGTCGGCTGCGTCAAGTTCGGCAACGACTCGGGCTCTTTGAACCGAGAACACTCCAATGGGCAGAAGCCTGCCATCGGGATCGTCGCGACTGAGAAGGCGACGGAGAAGACTCTTAGGGTCGCGGTAGGCCTCAAGGGTTTTCTCGGATACTGACTCTTCTCGCTGCAACCAGGCACGGCAATCCTCATCACCAAATAGCGATGCCAGAGCCCAAGTTTCGGTCATTGTTACTGGTACTACGGGAACAACCGGCGTGATTGTGTCGTCTTGAACTGAATCCTCGGCGTCCCTGATCTCCTTCAGACGTGCCTCAAAGCCTGCATTATCCGCGTCGCGATGGACGAAGATTAGATCGTAGAGCCCCGCATCATTTGCTTGTAGTGCTAAGAGCTTCTCGCGAACTGAGCCCTTCAAGTCGAGGCGCGCGCTGACCGAAGCAGGCTCGGACGTCGACCGGGTGAGCAGGAGCTCTAACACGTTGGTCAGTGCTGCATCCGAAGAGCCCTCGCACAAGAGGCAGCAGTACCATTCATTCATCTTCGTCGCCGATCGACTTGTCCGGGTTCTCAAGGAACGCCGCGATCTCGCCACGCGAGACGGGACGGGCTCCCGTGCTGTCCTCCGGTTTGGTCTTGGCCCTCCATGTACCGGGGAGTGGGTGAAAACCGACGCTACGCAGGATGCCTCCCTGGCCATCGGGAATCGATTTTCCGACGGCGCACAGGATGTCATCGTCTTTCGTGGCTTGGACGAAGTAGGGGGAATGGGTGTTGACAATGACCTGTCGGGCCGAGTGCTCCGTAGGATCGGAAATCCCCCGCAGGAGCCGGTACATATCTGCGATCTTGGATGGGTGGATACCGTTCTCAGGCTCTTCCATGCACAGCATTCCGAAATAGTCGTGGGACACCTTCATCGCGGACAGGGCGAGGAAACGAAGGGTGCCGTCAGAGAGCGACCGCGCGGGCAGCTCCGGCGTGGCCCCGATCTTGGCACGCAGTTCAAGCGTGTCGCGGGCACGGTCCTGAACGACATGCAGATCTCGTATGTCCACAAGCGCTCCGATCGCGTCGCGAACGCGGTTCATGACGTTACTCCTGTTCCCCTCTTGAAGTTGCTGGCGGAATAACGAGGAGGGGATGTGGGCACCTGTGGAGGAAATTGGCCGGGCCTCGACCATGTCGTCAGGGGCGCGCATTGCGCTCGGTTCCAGGGCGACGAATCGCCAGGAGCGCATCTCCTCGTGCGCGGCAAAGATAATCGGGTTCTCGGCCAACGCGGTCGCGGACAGCACTGTTCGTTGTGCGTTGTTCGCGGCGATCTTCCTGGGTCGGCCCCTGCTTCCGTTCTGGATCTGGATGATTGTGTTGCCGTTCTCCTCGGTGGTGGATAGCGGGAAGAACTTGTGGGCTCCCTGTACGAACCTCTTCACGTAGGCTGTGGACTCCGGAAAGTGGAGATGATCCTTCGGGTATTGGACTGGCGAAAGCTGTTCGTTGACCAGCCTCAATTGCAGGCCCGTTGAGAGGAAGGCGCCCTTCTCAGCGGCAATCTCGACGTCGTAGCGCACGAACGTGCGTTCGGGTTTGACTTCTTGCTTAAACTCGTCGAGAACCGGGGAGGGGAGGATCATTTCCGCTGCTAAACGGAGGTTTTCATGGCCCTGGATCACTCGGGTAGAGAAGAGGGAGGAGACGTCTGACCGCTGCTGAGAAGTGGGTCTGATAAGTTTGCAGGCTTCGAGGAAGTTGTGGTCACTCAGCAGGGACAGAAATTCGATTGCGTCGAAGAGGTTTGATTTCCCTACCGAGTTCGGCCCGGCGATGCAGGTGAATGGGCCGAAGTCAACAGAGACATTCTCAAGGTTCTTGAATCCGGAGACTTCGAAACGAGTGAGCATGTCTTTACCTTCAATAGGCGACGCAAAAATCCATTTAAATTGTATCACATTGCGTCCGGAACTTGATGGGTACAGCTCCGGAACAACGCCGTGCCCCGGGCCCAGCGGCCCGGGGCACACACCCGCCAAATAGCGCAGCCACTGCCAAGGGTTCACCCCTTCTTGCGCTTGGCAGGAGCCTCACCCAGCTCGAAGGACTTAACGACGGCCTCGGTGGCCTCAGCGTCGTCGGAAGCAGCCACGGTCAGGGCACCCACGGCCTTCGACGCGGCCTCCAGGTCGCCCTTCACGGACTCCAGAGCCTCGACCTGAGCCTGCGGGGCGGCGACCGTCACCGCCAGGAACGGCGTACGCGGCGACACCTTCGCCTCAGACTTCACGC
>CALHID010000114.1 GCA_938030835.1 uncultured Actinomyces sp.
TCGTGGGTCGGGGAACCGCCGAGGCGGGGACCCTTAGTGGGAGTAGGCATAGTTATTTCTCCATGATTTACGTTCCACCGCCCCAACAACGGGACTTAGGAACCACGTTTACTGATCCCGGAACAACCGGGTGAACTATTCGATCGAAATTTATTCGCCGGAACCGTCTTCGTCATCGTATGCACGAGCAACGGGTTCAAAGCCCGGAGGGGAATCCTTGAGAGCCAGACCAAGCTCATGCAGCTTAGCCTTGACCTCATCAATGGATTTAGCACCGAAGTTACGAATATCCATCAGATCCGCCTCGCTACGAGTCACGAGCTCGCCCACGGTGTGGATGCCCTCGCGCTTGAGGCAGTTGTAGGATCGAACGGACATGTTAAGGTCCTCAATCGGCAGAGCCAAATCGGCAGCCATGGACTCGTCGGCAGGCGACGGACCAACCTCGATACCCTCGGCAGCAACGTTGAGCTCACGTGCAAGTCCGAAGAGCTCAACCAGGGTGCTGCCTGCGGATGCGACGGCATCGCGCGGTGCAATGGCTTCCTTGGTTTCGACGTCCAAAGTCAGGCTGTCGAAGTCGGTGCGCTGTTCAACACGGGTTGCGTTAACGCTGAAGGTAACCTTCAGAACCGGGGAGTAAATAGAATCAACCGGAATACGGCCGATCTCTGCATCACCGGTCTTGTTCTGAGCTGCAGACACATAACCGCGACCGCGCTCAATAATCAGTTCGGCATTGAAGTTTGCCTTCGCATTGAGGGTTGCGATGTGCAGTTCCGGGTTGTGAATCTCAACACCGGCAGGTACTTCAATGTCGGCTGCAGTAAGTTCACCCTCGCCCTGCTTACGCAGGTATGCAACTACGGGCTCGTCATTTTCCGAAGAAATCGAGAGCTTCTTGACGTTCAAGATAATCTCGGTGACATCCTCGGTGACTCCGGGAACAGTGCTGAACTCGTGCAGAACACCGTCGATACGAACGCTGGTAACAGCGGCGCCGGGAATGGAGGACAGCAGGGTGCGGCGGAGGGAGTTACCCATGGTGTAGCCGAAGCCCGGCTCAAGGGGCTCGATGGTGAAGCGCGAACGGTTCGGCGCTACGACCTCTTCAGTCAGAGTGGGGCGCTGTGCAATAAGCACTTTGTTTCCTTTCGGTGAGCTCCGCTATATGAGCCCACAAGTTTGGGAAAACAGATTTTAGGAAGCAGACGGGTGTCTGGACTCTTTGGTGTTATCTGTGAAGACGACAGCCGCAGAGGGATTAGGCATTCGCCTAATTAGACGCGGCGGCGCTTCGGCGGACGGCAACCGTTGTGAGCTACGGGGGTTACGTCCTGAATCGAACCAACCTCTAGGCCTGCTGCCTGCAGAGAGCGGATTGCGGTCTCACGGCCAGAACCGGGGCCCTTTACGAAAACATCAACCTTACGGACGCCGTGTTCCTTAGCACGGTTTGCGGCAGTCTCAGCAGCCAGCTGTGCGGCGTAGGGAGTGGACTTACGAGAGCCCTTGAAGCCCATATCACCTGCAGAGGACCACGAGATTACTGCACCGGTGGGATCGGTAATGGAGACGATAGTGTTGTTGAAGGTCGACTTGATGTGAGCCTGACCAGCAACGATATTCTTGCTGACCTTGCGGCGGGTCTTGCGAGCAGCCGCGGCGCGAGTCTTGGGAGGCATTTTTGATTCTCCTACAAAGGTTTTCTAATACGTTG
>CALHID010000115.1 GCA_938030835.1 uncultured Actinomyces sp.
GACAAGTCTAACTTTGTGGATACTCCGAGGGTGCTTGCAATTGTACGAGTGTTGCGTTCTTTTGGAGCTCCTGCTGGAGAACGAGTAGTGCGGATGCTGCAATCGAAAGATCGAGAGTGCTACAGGTTCAGCACGCACGGTCTTCCGCCGAACATTACTCGAGCAGAATTTGATGATGCTGCAGCCTCCTTGAGGAAGTTGTGTGCGCTTTTCGGGGTGGAGCAAAGGGAAGTGAAACCTGCGCTAAAGGTGGGGGAGCGACTAGATCTGGACTCGTCAGTGCCGCCTCTGTATCAGTATGGCGATCTATGGGACCGGTTAGTGCCTGACAGTGGCCAGTGTGAGACGCTGCAGGGTGAAGTGATTCGTATTGTAGGTAGAATTAGCTATGAGGTATGTGGCGAGGGGCGACAGAAGCGAGGTCGTTCACTTCGGGTGCTGCTGAATGAGTATATTCGTCTTGTTTCATCCCTCCAGTCCTTACCGCCTGATGAGCTATCTCGTGCCAAGGCTGCTGTAGTCTCACTCATGCGCCGTAATGCGGATATGAAATCCGTTGATGAGATCGCCGAACTTGCAGTCGAGTGGGTGCGCTTAAATCCAGTGCTACGCGCAGCTGATTTTGCGTTTCATATGCCATTATGGAAGAAATCCGAGAGGGCAGCGTATCGGGTGCTAGGGGTCATATTGGTGGTTATTATTCTGGGGCTTTTGCGGTGTAGTCGGGCTACGCTCTTATTGCGCGTTGATCATGCAAGTGGCTCCTTTTTGACATTAATGTATTTTGGTCCTGTCTGCCTCCTCGGTTTCTTAATATTATTCGGTCATGTGAGAAGCGGTGGAGACAGGCGCTTTGTGACCGCGATGCGTTTAATTCTTGTCTTCGTGTATATATTGACATTTTGGCTTGTATGTTGGCTTTTGAGCGGTGATGGGATGGCGTTTTATATTGGATTTGGGGAAGTTGGTCGGAACCTTGTGTCGACCTATGAGGTTTTCTTCATCTATGTCATCTTCTGTGTGTGTTCACTATTTCAGTGCTGGTTGATAGCGAGCGAACAATGGCGTGATGAAATGCGAACGATTGTTGGAGGAGGGCTTGCTATTGTTAGCATTTTGATGCCGAAATTGCTTGAATCATATTCGATCCTACGTGCTTATTCCTCTAATAGGTGGTGTCTGGTTGCTGAGGAAGAAGGGGCTGTATTGTATGATGTGGCGATCGCGCACGCTGCCTCTTTGTTGACCTTATTTGTTGTCGGGTTGTTTTCGCCTTGGATCATGAGCGTCATTCAGCAACTTATGCATCTTTTGGTTGATAGACCGCATTTTGTAGCTTCATACCTGATTGAAAAACCATTGGAAGTGGTGGATTCTGGTACTCCGTCCAGAGAACATTTCGATGCTGTGGGTGAGGGTTCTGTTGTCACTTCTGCTGCATCGTGTAAACCTCATAGCGAAGCTGTATCCAGGTTATTGGTGGGTTCTGCTGTTAGCGGCCTCGTTGCCGGCGCCTGTTTTTTGGTCGTTAGTCGGCTCTTCAGTCGCCGCTGAGCTGCTTGCCTCACGTATCGACTTGCGTGTTGAAGAGCGTACCCACATTGTTGCTTGTTTCTAGCTGGTGTTACACCATTTAGTGGGGTATTACAGGCTCTTCATAATTGGGGGTGTAGTTGGGGTCTGAATCCTCCGGTTTCGAGGAGTGCTCGGGTGATGTAGT
>CALHID010000116.1 GCA_938030835.1 uncultured Actinomyces sp.
GGAAATGTGAGAGAAAGTAGATTCGTCGAAGCCAAGGTTACGAACAGCAGATGCGGAGTCGCCACCACCGATAACGGTGAATGCGGTTCCTTCACTCATCGCACGTGCGACTGCCTTTGTTCCCTCTGCGAATGCGGGGAACTCGAAGACGCCCATGGGGCCGTTCCACACAACGGTCTTTGCAGAAGCAATTGCCTGAGAGAAAATCTCACGGGTCTTCGGGCCGATGTCGAGGCCCATCTGATCCGCAGGAATCGCGTCAGCACTCACAACGGTTGCGGGTGCGTCTGCTGCAAACTCAGGAGCAACAACAGTGTCGACAGGCAGAAGAAGTTCGACGCCATTCTTCTTTGCGGTCTCCATGTAACCCTGCACGGTGGGAATCTGGTCTGCCTCAAGAAGAGACTTGCCAACTTCATAGCCCTGCGCTGCAAGGAAGGTGTAGGCCATGCCGCCACCGATGATGAGCTTATCCGCTTTCGAAAGCAGATTTGCGATGACACCAAGCTTGTCGGAGACCTTCGATCCACCCAGAACGACAACGTAAGGACGCTCCGGATCATTAACTGCCTTACCCAGGGACTCGATTTCCTTGACGACCAGCAAACCTGCTGCACTGGGCAGAAGCTTGGCAACGTCGTAGACGGAGGCTTGCTTACGGTGAACAACACCGAAACCATCGGACACAAAAGCATCGGCAAGAGAAGCAAGCTGCGCAGCGAAGGCTTCGCGCTCTGCATCATCCTTTGAGGTTTCTGCAGCGTTGAAGCGAACGTTCTCGAGAAGAACGATTTCACCGGGCTTTGCGGCCTCAACTGCAGCGTGTGCTCCTTCACCGACGGTGTCGGGAGCAAGAGTAACCTTAACGCCGGTCAGCTCAGCAAGGCGGCTGGCAACGGGTGCGAGTGAGAATGCGGGGTTGACTTGGCCCTTCGGACGACCGAGGTGAGCGGCAATGATGACCTTTGCACCTGCATCCAAAAGAAGCTTGATCGTCGGAAGTGCCGCGCGAATACGGCCGTCATCGGTAATGTTCTGATCAGCATCGAGGGGAACATTGAAGTCCGAACGGAGCAGAACGCTCTTACCGGAAAGATCACCCAGGCTATCAATTGTCCTCATGGGAATCTCCTTAAATAAATGAAAAATTGAGACGCTAGCGAACTGGGCCCGCATACGCTTTCACGTACACGGGCCCAGTAACTAGCAGATCATGCTCTATGCGAGGATCAGGCCAGCTTGGAGCCAACCAGCGAGGTCAGGCGAACGAGAGCGTTCGAGTAGCCCCACTCGTTGTCGTACCAAGAGAGAACCTTCACCAGGTTGCCGATGACCTTGGTCTCGGTGGCATCGAAGATCGAGGTGTGGGGGTTGCCCACGATGTCGGTGGAGACGATCGGATCTTCGGTGTACTCAAGAACACCCTTGAGCTCACCCTCGGCGGCAGCCTTCACGGCAGCCTGGATAGCCTCAACCGAGACCTCCTTCGTTGCAACGAAGGTCAGGTCGGTCAGCGAGCCGGTCGGGGTGGGAACGCGAACTGCGAG
>CALHID010000117.1 GCA_938030835.1 uncultured Actinomyces sp.
TGGATGAGGCTCAGAATACGACGCTTGCACAGATGAAGATGTTCCTGACCCGTCTGGGCTTCAACTCAAAGGTTGTTGTTACCGGTGATGCTTCCCAGATTGACCTAGCGGGGGAGCGCTCCAGCGGCCTCTTGGTCATTGAAGATATTCTCACTGGCATCGATGACATAGAATTTTGTCATCTGACAAGCGCCGATGTTGTGCGTCATCGCCTTGTCGGCCAGATTATTGACGCATACGAACGTTGGGACGAATCCATGGCCAGCCTTAAAGCACGCCGTGACCGTTCCCTGCACACCCGTACCCGACACAATGGACGCTGAGTCATGACTGAAGTTCTTAACGAAACCGACTACCAGATCGACTGCGAAGAGTTCGTGCGCTTGGCCGACTTTGTGCTCAGCGCCATGCACGTCTCCACAGAGGTCGAACTCAACATCATTTTCATCGACCCTGAACCCATGGAAGAACTCCATGTCCGCTGGCTGGATCTGGAAGGTCCGACCGATGTCATGAGCTTCCCCATGGACGAGCTCCGTCCTGGCACTGCGGATCATCCGACGGAATCGGGAACCCTGGGCGATATTTGCATCTGTCCGCAGGTTGCAGAGCAGCAGGCTCGCCAGGCCGGACATTCCTCGGTTGAAGAGATGCTCTTCTTGGCAACCCACGGCATGCTTCACCTTCTGGGCTATGACCACGCAGAACCCGAAGAAAAAGAAGAGATGTTCACCCTGCAACGCCAGCTCCTCTTGAGCTTCCTCGCACAGCGATGATCGAAGCTGCTATCCCCGTCGCGGGGATGAGTATCCTTGCCACAATTGCTCTTCTGAGCGCAATGGTTTTTGCGGCAAGTGAGTTTTCGATCGCTAAGCTCACCCACGCTGCGGTTGAAGACCTGATCGAGGATGAAAAGAAGAACGCCCGAGCCCTGTTCAAGCTGGTTGATCAGCGTCGCTTAGTTATTTTTGTCCTTCGAGGCGTCCGCACCTTCCTGCAGGTTGTCTTTGCCGTTTCAATGGCGACCATTGCTCTGCATTTTTCACACTACTGGTGGCTGGGCGGGCTGGTCGCAATCGTCGTTGTGACCATTGCGCAATTCTTTGCCAACAGCATCATTGCCACGCGCTCGGCACAGCGCAATCCCACAGGTATCGCGCTCTTTTTTGCACCTCTGATGAGGCGTCTGGTAGCGATTGCACATTTCTTTTCGCCTGCCGCCCAGAAGGTCAAAGCCTATCTTCCACAGTCTGAGCGAACCGAAGCTGAGATGCGTGCGGATATGGCAGATGAACTGCGTGAAATGGTTGACCGCGTTGGCGAAACCGAAGGCCTCGAAGAAGAAGACCGAGAGATGCTCCGCTCGGTTTTCGAATTGGGACACACACTGGTTCGTGAGGTGATGGTCCCGCGTACCGAAATGCTGACGATCGCATTCGATGTTCCGGCTCGGAAGGCATTACGCCTCTTTGTGCGTTCGGGTTTCTCGCGTCTGCCTGTTATCGGAGAAGACACCGACGACGTCCGCGGGATCCTGTTCTTTAAGGATGTCGTTCAGCGCCTTGAAAACCACGACGGAGGACATGAACTTCGCGCCGATCAGATGATGCGTCCCGCCGAGTTCACCATCGAAATGAAGCCGGTCGATGACCTGCTGCGTCAGATGCAATCCGAACACTTCCACCTGGCGATGGTCGTCGATGAATATGGCGGGATCTCGGGCCTCGTTACCCTCGAAGACATCATCGAAGAAGTTGTCGGTGAACTTACCGACGAACATGATCGCAACACCATCGAGCCCGAAGAAATCTCCCCGGGCGTCTGGCGCGTTCCTTCCCGTTTCTCCATCAGCGAGCTCGGAGAGCTGTGGGGATTGGAACTCGAAGACGAAGACGTCGATTCCGTTGGCGGCTTGCTGGCCAAAGCGATTGGTCGCGTCCCGCTTCCGGGGGCAACAGGCGATATGCTCGGTGTACACATGGTTGCCGAAGAAGCCCGAGGCCGCCGTCGCCAAGTCGGTACGATTGTCTGTTCCTATGTCCCCGAATCCCCGTCCGAAGACTCTGAAGACCAGCAGGAGTGAGAAAGATGCATTTCCCCAGCGATGATGAATTGATGGCCGGTCCGAACGCCTTTGAAGGTGTGGATCTCGATGCTCTTGATCTTCCCGATGAGGACTCGCAGGATGATGAAGACGTCGATGCTGAGCTTGACGAGGCCGACGATGAGCGCGCCCACGACGTTGAGGATTCCGTCCAATCCTTGCGTCAACTCCGTGCAGAAACAAATGCGGGTGCAGATATCATCGTTCCCGACTTCCCAGAGGACTTTCGCGCGGGCTTCATCTCCATTGTTGGCCGCCCCAATGTCGGAAAGTCGACGCTGACCAACGCTCTTGTCGGCCACAAGGTCGCCATCACCTCGGGTCGCCCCGAAACGACACGCCACAATATCCGCGGGATCGTCCACGGCGAAAACTACCAGCTGGTGTTGGTCGATACGCCCGGATACCACCGTCCGCGCACTCTGCTGGGTAAGCGTCTCAATGACATGGTTCGCGAGGCCTTGGCCGAAGTTGATTGCGTCGTCTTCTGTATGCCCGCGGATCAGCGCATCGGGCCGGGAGATCAGTTCATTGCTCGAGAGCTGCGTTCTGTCCGACGCCCCGTGATTGCGGTTGCGACGAAGTGCGATAGCGTGCCGCGCGAACGCGTGCTTGAACACCTTCTGGCTATTGAAAAGCTGGGGGAGTGGAGCGCGATTGTTCCGGTTTCGTCCTTCAAGCACGAAGGCATTGATCGTCTGCGTGAAGTTTTGGCGGAAAAGGTTCCGCTCTCACCGCCCCTGTACCCGCAGAATGACATCTCCGATGAGTCGCGCGAAACGATGATCGCGGAATTTATTCGCGAGGCCGCGCTCGAAGGGGTTCGCGATGAGCTTCCGCACTCGCTTGCGGTGAAGGTCGAAGAGATTATTGAACGCCCCAAGCGTGAGGGCGATGATCGTCCGCCTCTGCTGAATATCCACGTCAATGTCTATGTTGAACGCGATTCCCAAAAGGCCATCATTATTGGCAAGAAAGGTTCGCGTTTGAAGGAGATCGGAACCCGGGCCCGAGCGCATATCGAAGAATATTTGGGACGTCGCGTGTACCTCGATCTGCATGTGCGTACCGCTAAGGATTGGCAGTCAGACCCGAAGATGCTTCAGCGTTTGGGCTTCTGATACCTGAACGTGGGGGATGCAACAAAAGGATCCTGACCAGGGTCCCGAGCTTTAGCGTCTTCTTCGTGGCATGCTTATCCCGTGAGCGAAAATCCCCAGAACCCTAACGCCTCAGTGCCTTTACCGTTTGGCCAGGACGACGCATCACTGACTGTGCACCGCATGGCTGCACATGATCGTCTGGCCCATCAATCCCGAGTCGTCTTGCGCCTTGGCCAGATGCTTCTTTCTGCCGGCGCGGGCTCGTACCGCGTGAAGGCCTCGATGCGGACCTGTGCCGAGGCCGTTGGCATTGAGAAGCACCATGCTCAGGTGACCTTTACCGAGATCGTTGCGACAGCTTATGCGAATGGTACTTTCCGCACCGAGCTTGCTGAGCAGCGTCTTCTGGGAGTCAATGCGGACAAGATTGACCGCATTACAAACTACTTGGCATCAATTGAAGGCAAGCAGGTGCTTGTTGAGGATGTCGATAAGGCTCTTGACCGGATCGAACGCGTAAAGCCGCTGTATGGCTGGCTAGCGAATGCGCTTGCTTCTGGTTTAGCCTGTGCGGCCTTCTCCTTCCTCAACGCCGGGGGATGGGTTGAGTGCTCTGTCGTGGCAATTGCAGCCTTCTTCGGGCAGTTCCTCCGTCGCCAGATGCTCAAGCGACACATGAACCACTTTGGTGTGTGGATGCTTTGTGGTGCAGTTGCTTCTGCTGTCTACATTCTGTGCGTCTATCTGGCTCAGAAATACCTAGGCGTTGAACCCACGCACCAAGCAGGCTTCATCTCCGCATTGCTCTTCTTGGTTCCTGGCTTCCCATTGGTTACAGGAATTATTGACCTGGTCCGTCACGACTTTGCGGGTGGTATTCAGCGAATCGTGTATGTTGCAATGCTCGTGGTCTCTGCGGGCGTTGCAGTATGGACCATCTCGGAGGTCTTCAATTGGTCGGTCACTCCGAAATACATCGTTGAGCTCCCGCCAATCATTCACTTCACGCTGCGCTTCTTTACCAGCTTCGTTGCGGCCTATGGCTTCGCGATGCTCTTTAATTCTCCGCCTAAGGTATGTACGGCTGCGGCTCTTATCGGTGCGGTTATTAACACCGGTCGTATCTTCCTTGCGGTTGTCGTGGGGGTTCCGGTCCCCGCGGCAGTTGGGCTTGCAGCGCTAGCGGCGGGTCTTCTTGCGGCAGCAGTTGCAAATCGCACGCGCTTCTCGCGTGTGACACTTTCCGTTCCCGCGGTGGTCATTATGATCCCGGGTGTGCCCCTGTACCGTTCGCTCACCTACTTGAACAATGGGCAGACCATGGACGCATTGGCACAGCTCTTTACGGTCCTCTTCACGATTGTTGCGATTGGTATTGGCCTGGCGATTTCGCGAATGCTTACCGACCGCGCGTGGCTCATGGAGAAACCGGTGAGTGTCCCCAAGCTCGAGGAATACGACGTCGAGTAAGAGCTGGTAGGCCAAGTAAACACTGTCCACCATGTGCACTCAAAGTGCCAGTATCAGCGGGTCTTCATAGACTGAAGGTGTGAAGACTACATCGAATGTTCCTCGTCCTGCAGGTTCTGGAATGCCCACGGTCAAGTACCGAGCATTCCTCGACACGAACCCTGTTGACCTTCCTGACCGACAGTGGCCTTCGAAGCGCATTACCCACGCGCCTCGGTGGATGTCAACGGATCTACGCGATGGAAACCAAGCTCTGATCGAGCCCATGGATCCGGCGCGTAAGCGCAAGATGTTTGATCTTCTTGTTCGCATGGGATACAAGGAAATCGAAATTGGATTCCCCTCGGCTTCACAGACTGATTTCGATTTTGTTCGTTCTCTGTTGGAAGACGACGCCCTTCCCGAGGATGTCACCATTTCGGTGCTGACGCAGTCGCGCCCCGAGCTTATTGAGCGTACCGTCGAATCGCTGATTGGCTTCCCCCGGGCGACCGTGCACTTGTACAACGCAACCGCTCCGGTTTTTCGTGAGGTTGTCTTCCACGCAGACCGCGAGCAGACCATTGAGCTCGCCCGCTTCGGTACGCGTGAAGTCATTGCACAGGCCGAACGCCAACTGGGCGATGAGACGATCTTCGGTTTTGAGTACTCTCCTGAGATCTTCATCGACACCGAGCGCGATTTCGCACTGGAAGTGTGCGAAGCCGTTATGGACATCTGGCAGCCACAAGAAGGCCGCGAGATCATCCTCAACCTGCCTTCGACCGTTGAACGCGCGACCCCCAATGTCTTCGCCGACCAGATCGAGTACATGTCGCGTAACCTTTCCCGACGCGAGCACATTGCGCTGTCTGTTCACCCGCACAATGATCGTGGAACCGGTGTCGCCAGTGCTGAACTTGCACTCCTCGCCGGCGCAGACCGCATCGAAGGCTGCCTCCTGGGACAAGGCGAACGTACCGGTAACGTTGACCTGCTGACCTTGGGCCTGAATCTTTTCAGCCAGGGAATTGATCCGGGCATCGACTTCTCGGACGTCGACGAGATCCGCCGCACCGTGGAGCACTGCACCCAGATGGAGGCTTCGCCGAGATCTCCCTACGTCGGAGATTTGGTGTACACCAGCTTCTCGGGCTCTCACCAAGACGCCATCAAGAAGGGTTTTGCCGCCCGTAAGACGAAGGTGGACGCCGCAGGGGGCGATGAGAACGCAGTGGTTTGGGAGCTTCCCTACCTGCCCATCGATCCTCACGATGTCGGTCGCTCCTACGAGGCCGTTGTGCGCGTGAATTCCCAGTCCGGTAAGGGCGGGGTTGCCTACCTCATGTCGCGGGCACACAACCTGGAGCTGCCTCGCCGCCTGCAGGTGGAGTTCTCGCGAATTGTCCAGCGCCACACCGACACCTACGGCGGAGAGATCAACGCCGATACACTGTGGAAGATCTTTGCAGACGAGTATCTGCCGACAAGTGCGGCTCCTGGTCTTCAGTCGTGGGGTCGCTTCGAATTGCGTAAGTCCCAGGTGGGAACAGTTGACGACGAGCATGTTGAATTGCACGCAGAGCTCACGGACAACGGTGCGCTCACGGCAATCGACGCAAACGGAACCGGCCCGATTGACGCTTTCGTCTCAGCACTGCATCAATTCGATTTGGACGTGCGCGTCTTGGACTACTCCGAGCACGCAATGAGCCAGGGACGAGATGCGAAGGCCGCGTCATACGTCGAAGCAGCTGTTGATGGAAAGATCGTCTGGGGCGTTGGAATCGACTCTTCGATTACCCGCGCATCGTACAAAGCTGTGATCTCAGCAGTGAACCGTGCACTTCGAGATCAGTAGGTAGGTTTTCAGAACCAACGCGCACGCGGCGGTGAGTGAGTAACCGCCCAGCGCTAGGTGAGGGGGCATCGCTTAGATGCCCCCTCACCTGTTTTCCCCTCGCCAACGCAGGGGGGAAAGAAGTCGTACGCGGAAGCTTAATCGGCCTCGTTCGAGGGGAAATCGCCACCGGCAATCTCATCAAGAAGCTCAAGGGAAGGAATGAAGAACACCTGACCGAAGAGCACATGCGAGAAGGTCAGTAGGTAGTCTTTCTTCGCGACCATATTCGTGATCATGCCCTTGGTGACGCTCCAACGAGCAGAGTAGCCGATGAAGTAGGTACCGGTGACACCTGCGGCGGGGTCAGAGAAGGGCACGTTCATACGAACGATCTTGTTTTCTTCACCGTCAACGATGAACTTTGAGGAAACATTGTGCGCGTTTGCTGCCTTCGCGTCGTCATCAAGCTCAAGGTCGGTGAACTTCTCGCGCCCGACCGCACGCTCCTGCTCAGCGGTACCCAGCGAACGCCACGCGTCCATGTCGTGAATCCACTTTTGTGCAAAGGCGTATGAACCTCCAGTGAATTGGGGGTCCTCGTTGCCAATCTCTGCCCAGAAGGGGGCATCGGCGTTTGTTGGATTTTCAGTGCCGTCAATGAAACCGATGATTGCTCGGCCTTCGAGGTAGCGGAAGCCGTGAGTCTCATCAACGACCGTTGCGAAGTCCTTGAAAGACAAGCGGTACTGCTCGGCTACTTCGTAGACCACGGCCTCGCGCTGTGCGCGAATGTGAAGGAAGAGGTCAGCATCTTCGCCGATGCCTTCGGGCATGGCAATGGAAGGATTGTCCTCATTGGTCAGTCCCGTGAATTCCTCAAGTTCCTTCGGCCGGGGTGCAAGCGGGAAGAGGTAGTCCCAGCCCTTGCGGCTTACTCCCAGTGCAACGCGCAGATCATCATTTTGGGCCCGGATATTCATCGAACGGTTGATCGCCTGACTACGGTCAGCGAAGTCGCGGAAGGCCTCCAGTTCTGCGGCCTGATCCTTGCGATTGAACCGCAGGTAAACGAAAAGGACGCACTCGCCGGCATCTTTGTACACGTCTTGGGGATGAGTTGACATGATGGCCTCCACTTCAAGTTTTTCATTCGTCTTCGATGATAGGCCGCTTGATGTATCGAGGCTGGGCGGACGCGGGGGGGGGAAAAAAAGTCAGCGTAGCGGTGGGGGAGGAGTGGTGGAATAACGTTTCAAGGCGGCAAGAACGCTTCCGCGCATGATGACTTCGATGTTCTCCACCAGGATGTATGGATCAGCGCGCATATCTTGGTTCAGCCAATGCAAGACATGTGCGACGACACTCAATGTGAAGTGGTCGATGATGAAATCACGGTATTGGGCGGAAAGAGGCGAAAAAACTGGAGCCACGGCGGCGCTATCGGTGTCCTGCTGAGGTGTTTGCCCCTCGAGCTCAGTGATAATCGCGGCCATCATTTCGCGGAACGCCTGGTAAAAAAATTCTTCCACTTCTTTACGGCTGAGCGAGGAGACGACCGCGTAGGTCTGTTCATGGTGCTGGCGCATATAGACCAAGAGATCGCACAAACCATCCGACCATTCCTGGTAGCTTGCATGAGCCATGATGTGCGCGACGATCTCTCGTTCGAAAACCCACGTTCCCAAGGACATGACATCGGGGAAGTGATAGTAAAAGGCCTGCCTGGTGACACCGGCTCGTTCGGTAAGGCGACGGACCGTAACCTTGGTAATCGGTGTTGAACGCAATTCGTCTTTGAGGGCAGCACCGAGCTTCTCACGGGTGTTTTCTGCGCTGGTAGACATGATTTCCTTGATGACATTGATTGCGTTGAGGAGTGCGAGAGCATCACACTCCATTGAGTATTAGACACTTTCGAAATGATGTCCAATGACTCCTGCTGAAGACAACCTTAATGTTTCCTTATCAGCTTATTTCACCAAAGGAGTTGGAGAGTTGTTCCTCTTTGAATCGATCCCCTGGTATTCCTGGCTTGCCTGGTTTGGAGTCCTTGCTGCTCTAATCATTGGCAACGAGATCACCCGTCGCTGGAAGTGGGCAGGAATTGCAGTATTTATCGTTCTTCCCATTGTTCTGACAATCTTCGTCTGGCCCACAACAGCGGGACCTGACTCCTCAACGGGGACCTGGTTCCACTGGGTCAAGGTCTACTCCGCCCTTGCCGGATGTCTGGGCTTCATGGCAATCCGCTACATTCCCAAGTTGCAGACGAACCGCTGGGCGCTGGCCTTCCCGCCGGCGATCTTGGCCATTAACATCACCGAGGCCTGCATCCGTGACTTCCAAGTCGGTGCTATGGGTGTGCGTGAGATGGTCGATGGAGTCTTCATGGTCTCCGGCCCGTGGAACTATATGAACGGTATTGCCGGACTGCTCAACCTCCTGACGATCTGTGGGTGGTTTGGAATCTTTATCTCTCGCGATAAAGAAAAGGACATGATCTGGCCCGACATGTTGTGGTTCTGGATCATCGCCTACGATCTGTGGAACTTTGCCTACGTGTACAACTGCGTGGGAGACCACTCCTTCTACGCGGGCGCTGCCCTGCTCATTTCCTGCACTATCCCCGCCTTCTTCATTAAACGAGGCGTGTGGCTCCAGCACCGTGCGCATACCCTCGCACTGTGGATGATGTTCACCATGGCAGTTCCTTCATTCGTAACTTCGTCTAAGTTTGCGGTCAATGCTTCGCATAGCGACGCAGCCCTCATGACTGTTTCCGGGCTGGCGCTCGCGGCGAATGTCGCTGTTGCGGTCTATCAGGTCTACGTTATTGTTCGTGGGCGTAAGAACCCGCTGCGCGATGAGCTCTACACCGATCTCGCGTCATACAAGAGCGTTCGCGAGGCCAATATCTGAGTGGTCGTCGCGCCACTATACGCGATCTAGATCCTTCATATACTCCACATCTATTCGGGCGATGCAGGATCTGAAATCACACAGGCATATTGCGCTTGGGGTCGCTTCGGCCCCAAGCGCAATTTTGTGTCGCGGCGAGCCTGCTCTGGCAGCGAATGTGAAAATAGGAAGGTGATCAGGAGTTACCGGGATGAGGCCGTGGTTTTGCGTACGCAAAAACTGGGCGAGGCTGACCGTATCATCTGGCTCCTGACCTCTGAACACGGTCAGGTTCGAGCGGTCGCGAAAGGCGTACGACGAACAACATCGAAGTTCGGAGCACGACTTGAGCCCTTCTCTGTTGTTGATGTTCAGCTTCACCGCGGGCGGAGCCTCGACACGATCATTCAGGTAGAAACAATTGCCTCACACGGGGAACTGCTTGCAGCGGATTACGAGCTGTACTCGCGTGCCTCGGTGATCGTCGAAACCGCAGATAAGCTCTCAAGCGATGGAGATGATGGAACTCACCAGCAGTACCTGCTACTGGTCGGAGCGCTCCACGCGCTTTCTCATCGCCGGCACGACCCGGCTCTGATCTTGGCCTCGTACATGCTTCGCGCCCTGGCGATCGCAGGGTGGGCGCCATCGTGTTACGACTGCGCAGTGTGCGGCAGCGAAGGACCACACCTTGGTTTTTCCATTACTGAGGGTGGAGCCGTATGTGATAACTGCCGTCCGCCCGGCGCCTCGCTTCCCGCTCCCGATTCGATGGAATTGATGGGCGCTCTTCTCAGTGGTGATTGGGAAAGCGCGGATAGCGCACCGACATGGGCGCGCAGCGAGATGATGGGCCTGGTCTCTAGCTACACTCAATGGCATATCGAACGTCGACTGAAATCCTTGCAACTCCTGGAAAGGAGCCCGCACGCATGAGCCCCGAATTTGCACAACTGACGCCCATGGAACGTGCTCCCAAAGACCCACGTCAGCCGGTTGCAGGACCCGGCCAGTGGCCTCGGCAAGCACCCGAATTTGCGGCTGGGGAAGCACCCCGCCATGTCGCCATCATCATGGACGGAAATGGGCGCTGGGCCAATGAACGGGGGCTTGCGCGCACAGAAGGCCACCGGGCGGGTGAGTACGCGCTTCTCGACACAATCGCCGGAGCTATCGACGCTGGTGTGCGCTATCTATCCGTCTACACCTTCTCGACGGAAAACTGGAAGCGTTCGCCCGCAGAGGTCCGCTTCATCATGAGCTACGCCAGTGATGTCTTAGCTCGGCGAACGGACCTGCTGAATGAATGGGGAGTTCACGTCCGGTGGAGTGGTCGCGAACCGAAACTGTGGAAATCGGTCATTCACGCTTTGGAACGTGCGGAAGAAAAGACGCATGACAACACCACTTTGGATTTGGTGATGTGCGTGAATTACGGGGGGCGTGCGGAAATCGCAGATGCTGCCCGTTCAATTGCCCAAGATGTGGCGGCGGGGCGTTTGTCGCCGCGCGGGGTAAATGAGAGGACGTTTGCCCGTCACCTGTATCTGCCTGATGTTCCCGATGTTGACTTGATGATTCGGACCTCGGGGGAGCAGAGGCTTTCGAACTATATGCTGTGGCAAATGGCCTATGCGGAGTTCATGTTTAGCCCCAAGCCGTGGCCGACATTTGACCGCGAAGCTCTGTGGGACTGCCTGCTTGAATACGCCGGACGCGAGAGGCGTTTTGGTGGCGCACAGGACCTAGTGGCTGGTGGTGCGTAGGGCCTTTGCGGCCGGGGCGCTCAGGGCCTCGTCGCTGGCGGGGCTGGTCGGGCTCAGGGCCTCGTCACTGGCGGGGCTGGCGACTAGTCGAGGCGGGGTTTGTAGCGCAGAGGACCGCGTGACTGGTGGGGCTGGCGAATAGCCGAGGTGGCGCTTTGTAGTGCTTCGTTCCTGCCCCTCCACGCTAGCTCCACATGAAGTCGGTGAATGTCACAGGCTATGGCGTGTGTCTTTTTCGGACTTCGTGTGTCTTTTAGAGGAGGAAACGGAGGAGGAGACGGGGGAGACGGAGGATGCGCAGATGTCGTGTGTTATTCAGCGACTTCCTGTGTCAATTCGGTGTGAAGGTGTTCGTGCCCCTGCCCACGTCCGCGGCGTCGCTTCATCAGCACGACCGCGGTGATAATCGCTGCGATTGCCGCCAGTCCCAGCCAGCCCCACACTGAGCCTGCCGCCGCTCGAACAACGGCCATCCACACGGCGAGCATTCCCAAGCCGTACATGATCGACCACGCAATGCAGCCAGGAATCATGGCAAGCGTGTACTTCTTCCACGACATGCGTACGATGCCTGCACCGGCATTGACCGCAGTCTGTACGCCAACTGTCAGGAAGCACAGGGGAATGATGACGATTCCCCACTGCTCGAGCAGTCGAGCGCCGTGCTTCGGGACGGGACCGTTAAACCAAGCAGCGATCTTTCCTCGCAGGCCGTTCTTCCCCGCAGAGGCCAACGCGCCTTTTGCTGCACCGCGACCCAGCCAATAGGTCAGCTGTGCGCGATGAAAAACAACGAAAAACAGGAAGATAAAGAGCGGCAGTCCCGAGGACGCCCACGAGGGTGTCAATTGTTTGCCTTTCGCGTGCAGTCGGCACACAGGCCAAAGAGCTCAATCGAGTGCTCGATCTGAGTGTAACCGTGCGTCTGTGCAACCGTGGAAACCCACTTTTCAAGTTCTTCAACACCCAAATCCTCGGCTCGCCCACAATTGCGGCACACCAGGTGGTGGTGATGCGTGTGAGTATCGCACTTGCGATACAGGGCCTCGCCCTCGCTGGAGCGCAGGACGTCAATTTGATGGTCTTCAGCCAATGCCTGGAGGTTGCGATAAACCGTCGCCAAGCCGATCTTGTGCCCGCGCGAGGTGAGGTCCTCGAAGACCTTCTGCGCGCTGCGGAAGTCGCGGTGCTCGCTGAGGTTGTCGAAAACCGCCTGGCGTTGCTTGGTCATTCGCTGCATGGCGATCCTTTCATTGACGAGGCCTATGTTTCCTTTTTCGTATCCCTAGCCGCGCGCGGTGGTGGCGTGGGCCTGGTCCGTGCGCGAGGCCTCGGGATGATCAGCGGGGGCGGACAGTGCGCGCATCCTCTGCTTGCGGCGGAAGTGGTCGCGTAGGCCTCGGATTCCGTATCCAACAGCATAGAGAGCAATCGCCCCAACAACAATTGTTGCGCCGGGGGAGAGGTCGATGTAGTAGGTCAGGGTTAAACCGCCCAGACATAGCACTGCTCCCAGGACCATCGCATAAGCCATGGTTCGGCGGAAAGAATGCGCACCCAATTGCGCGATCGCTACGGGAACAACCATGAGAGCCGAGACAAGGAGCGACCCAACGATTCGCATCGCGACAACAACTGTAAGGGCTGACAAAATCGCGATGAGCATGGTGAGTGCGCGAACAGGAAGTCCCGTTGATCGGGCGAATTCCTCGTCATTTGTCACCGAGTAGAGCGCGGGAAGCAGGCCGATGCCGATTGCGACAATGACCAGTGCAAGCAGGCAAATCGACCAGACATCGCTGCTTGAAACGGTTGAAATTGAGCCGAAAAGATAGGCGTTGAGCTGGGAGGAAGTTCCATTTGCCAAGCCGATCAGAAGTACGCCTCCGGCAATTCCGCCGTAGAAGAGCATGGCTAGTGCGACATCAGAGGAAGTGCGCCCGGACTGGCGGACGAGCTCGATGGTGATCGCGCCAAGCAAAGACACAACCAAAGCGCCGGGGATTGCCCATTGATCATGTGGGGTGACATTTGCGGCGGTTCCGGCAAGCCACCCCAAAGCAACTCCCGTTAAGGAGATGTGGCCGATTCCGTCACCGAGCATTGCGAGGCGTCGGTGGACCAGGTAGGTTCCGACGATCGGAGCGCATAATCCGACCAATAGCGCGGCAAGAAGAGAACGTTGCATCAAGGGGGATGCGAGCATATCGAGGATCATCGGCTCCCCTCCGTTTCGCGGTGGTCGGCCGTATTGCAATGGTCAGAGTGAGGATCACGCAATTCGCTTCGCGCGGGCCCATCGTAGGTGAAGTGTCCGGAACGGATGTGGAGCTCGCGGTCAAGGACTGGGGCAAGTTCGCCCAGTTCATGAAGGACCAACAAGATCGTTACGCCATCGTCCTTTGCGGCCTGGCAGATTTCGGCCAGTCTGCTCCGTGAAGAGGCATCGATTCCGGCCATTGGTTCGTCCATGATCAGGAGCTCGGGCTTTCGAACCAATGCGCGCGCGATGAGTACGCGCTGTTGTTGCCCGCCGGAAAGAATGTGGAGGGGGTCCTTCGCGCGATGCGCGAGGCCGACGGAGCGTAGTGCCTCCATTGCCTTCGCTCGGTCACCGCGAGAGTGCCACCACTTGCGAGTGCCCAGGAGCCCGGAGAGAACGACTTCGATGCATGAGGAGGAGATTGCGCCACCGGAGGATGCGCGTTGGGGAACGTAGCCAATGCGCTGCCATGGAATCGAGGAACGTTTGCGGATCGAATTTCCGAAGAGCGTGATATCGCCCGAGGAGATTGGTGCAGTTCCAAGGATTGCTTTCATCAGCGTGGACTTCCCTGCACCATTTGGGCCGGTTACTGCGACGCATTGCCCTTGGGGAATCGATGCTGTGATGCCGTGAAGAATGAGGTCGTGGTCCCAGGCGACGTGGACATGGTCCAGTGAAATCACCGGGGCAGTAGAGATATTGAATGTCGTTCCCATTAGTGTTGAGTGTAGTCGTTGGGGCGGCATGGTTCACTGTGGAATCATGCCGCCCCAACGCGGAGAAATCAGTTGACTTGTGGTGAAGTGCTTACTCGCAGCTCAAAGCCTTCTGCAGTGCTTCAAGGTTCTCATTCATGACTGCTTCGTAGTCCTTCGAATCGTCAGCCTGAGACTCGATGGGATCGAGAACTGCAGTGGTGATTCCCAGGTCCTTGGCCAAGGTTTCAGCAACCTTGGGGCTGAGTAGCTCTTCGGTGAAGATCGTTGTAATTCCCTTGGCCTTGACCGCGTCCGAAATCTGCTTGAGGCGAGCGGGGGAAGGAGTGGAATCGGGATCGAGGCCGGACAGTCCCAACTGGGTCAGGCCAGTGCGGTCCGCAAGGTATCCGAAGGCCTCGTGAGAGGTGACAAATTCCTTGTGCTGGCACTTTGCGGTGCCGTCAACGAGCTTCTTGCTCAGTGCTTCCATCTGAGACTTCGTGGATGCAGCGTTCTTCTTGTAGGTCTCAGCGTTGGCGGGATCAGCTTGAGCAAGAGCATCTCCGATCTGAGTTGCTGCGCTGGCCATGCGTGTGGGATCCAGCCAGAAGTGCGGGTCGGTCGAGCCGTGCTCATGCTCATGTTCGTGGGCTTCTTCGGTCTTTTCGCCGTCGTCAGCGACATCCAATTCGCTTTCGTGCTTTTCGGCGTCAACCAGATCAACGCTGCCGGAGACATCGATGACGGTCTTGGGGGCGTTCAGCTCAACGGCCTTGTCAACGGCAGATTGGAAGCCCTTGAGGTAAACGACGGCTCCAGCCTGAGAGAGCTGCTGAACTTTTTGGTTCGACAGCTCGAGGTCGTGAGGCTCTGCTCCTGGAGGAGTCAGGGATTCGACGTCAACCAGATCGCCGCCGATCTTCTGGGTGAGGTACTGGAGCGGGTAGAAGCTGGCCATAACCTTCATCGGAGAAGCAGAAGCTTGGGAGCTGGAGGCGCTTGAAGATGATGAGGCCGAAGAGGAACATGCGCTTAAGGCAAGCGCTGCAGCGGCTGTAATGGCAAATACGGTGCGTGAACGCGAAAAACTCATGATAATCATTATCAGAGGAAGTGATAATGGTTGTCAAAAGCGAGCGCGTCCCGTAGAGCTGCGCACAACAAGGTCGGGAGTGAAGGCGAAATCTTGATGTTCCTGCGGGTTCTGGGAATGAATCGCATCAAAAAGTGACGAGGCAGCCGAGTGTGAGATTGCCTGCACGGGTTGTCGAACCGTCGTGAGTGCGGGGGAGAGGTGAGGTATGAGGAATGAGTCGTCAAAGCCGATCACCGAGATGTCTCCGGGGACGCTCAGTCCTCTCGACTGAATGGTCCTGATTGCCCCCATCGCTTGAAGGTCTGAGCCTGCAATGATCGCCGTAATTCCCGCATCGATCAGGGAATGGGTTGCCGAGGCCGCGGCCTCGTAAGTGTAGAAGGTTTCCACGATCGTAGGGTTGGGGATCCCAAGTTCTTGGGACATGACTTGGCGGAAGGCCTCGCCTTTGCGCAGTGCTGGGACGACGTGATGACGTCCACCGAGCATTGCAATCTTGCGGTGGCCTAGTTCTTTGAGGTGCTGGATTGAGGCGCGGATCCCAAGAGCGTCTTCGGTTGAAAAGTCTGGCGCTTGGACCTCGTTCCGAGCGCCGTTAATGGTGACGAAGGGGAGATGAATCTGGGAGAGATTTGTATAGCGGCTCAGGTCCGCTTGCAGGTCTGCGTGGCGGCCAGAGACAAAGATGAGTCCTGAAACTCCTCGCGCAAGAAAGGCTTGAGTGTGTTCTTCTTCGCTGGTGGTGCCGGGAGTTTGCGAGGCGATAAATGCCTGGCCACCCGCCCTATCGACCTCCGTGTGGAGGGTGTGAGCGAAGGTGGCAAAAATGGGATTTGTTAGTTCGGGGACGATTACTCCGATGATGAGGCGATTGTCGTCGGCAAGCATGCTGGGGCGTTCGTAGCCAAGTTCGTCGATTGCGGTCAGGACTCGATATCGAGTGTCGTCCGAGACCTGTCCGACTCCGTTAAATACGCGCGAGACGGTTGCGATAGAAACACCGGCATGTGAGGCAATGTCGGCCATGCGGGTGCGGTTCTTCGACATCGAAGGGCCTTTCAGAATGGGCATGCATGCTAGACGGGATGTGACCCAAAGATATCATTTTTCTAACAATCCTGAAACCGCTTGCTGAAAATGATTTTCTGTGATTAGAGTGGTCTTAAGTGCGAAGTACAACTGTGTACGAGCAATACTCAATTGATCAGGAGTTGACATGCGACGAGGCATAGCAGTATGCGGAGTTTTGGCAGTTACAGCAACGCTTGCAGCGTGCTCGAATGGAAGCTCGAGCTCTTCGAGCAGCCAGTCGGCGAGCGCGAGCGCTTCTTCCGTCGGTTCGCTGACGGTGTGGGCCGATGACACCCGTTACTCGCAGATCCAAGAGCTGGCCAAGGACTTCACCGCAGCCACCAAGGTTGACGTTCAGGTTGTTCAGAAGTCTGAGACCGACATGGACCAGGAGTTCATCAGTCAGGTTCCGACCGGAAATGGCCCCGACATCATCGTTATGGCTCACGACAAGCTCGGCCAGATGGTGAAGAACGGTGTTGTTTCCCCCGTTGACTTGGGCGATGCAAAGTCAAAGTTCTCTGAGGCAGCAATCCAGGGCGTGACCTACGACGGCAAGACCTACGGCGTCCCCTACGCCGTTGAGTCTGTTGCGCTGGTTCGTAACAACAAGCTCACTTCCGATTCCCCGAAGACCTTCGACGAAATGGTTGCCTCGGGTAAGAAGGCTGGTTCGGAGTACCCCTTCGTTGTTCAGATGAGCACCGACGGCGATCCCTACCACCTCTACGCTTTCGAGACCTCCTTCGGTAACGAGGTCTTCAAGCAGTCCGCTGACGGCTCCTACACCTCTGATCTGACCCTGGGCGGCGAAGGTGCATCCGAGTTCACCCAGTGGCTCAAGGAGCAGGGCGCAGCGAAGACCCTTAACCCGAATATCACCGCTGACGTCGCCAAGGATGCTTTCCTCAAGGGCAACGCAGCCTACATGGTGACCGGCCCCTGGAACGTCACCGCTGCTAAGGAAGCCGGACTCGATGTCTCCGTCCTCCCGATTCCTTCCGCAGGTGGCAAGGAAGCCAAGCCCTTCGTCGGCGTTCAGATGTTCTACCAGAGCTCCAAGACCCAGAACCAGGTTCTGGTCAGCAAGTTCTTCCAGTACCTGGAGACCAAGGAAGCACAGTCCAAGCTGCAGCAGCTGGGCGGACGTGTTCCGGCAATGACCGAAGTTGCTGACTCGCTCACCGACGAAAACCTCAAGCAGTTCGCTTCCATCGCCGGAAAGGGTCTCCCCATGCCGGCAATCCCCGCAATGGGTTCCGTGTGGGATTACTGGGGCAAGACTGAGGTTGCCATCGTGAATGGCGCCGATCCCGCATCCTCGTGGGAGACCATGGTTAACAACATCAAGACCTCGATGAACAAGTAGTCAGGTCTCTCGGTTTTGCGGGCGCCAAAACGGGGCGCCCGCAAAACCCATACCTGAGCATTTTGTGCTCATGGTCCCTTAATCGCTGTTCAAGGTAACGAAGGACCACAATGCCTGCAGCTTCTTCCTCGAATACCGTTCAGAAGGACCGTACCTCGCATGCGCGTGATGTCATGCGACCCGGTTTCATTGCAAAACTCATCATTATGATGCTCATTGACGCGCTGGGCATCTATGGAATCATGGCGGCCTGGGC
Organism: uncultured Actinomyces sp.; assembly: GCA_938030835.1. Classification (GTDB taxonomy): domain Bacteria; phylum Actinomycetota; class Actinomycetes; order Actinomycetales; family Actinomycetaceae; genus Pauljensenia. The sequence continues at coordinate 17,920 of CALHID010000117.1, forward strand.
CGTCAATTCTCGGATCATCATCGGCGTGATGGCGGTCCTGCTCATCATCATTAACTGGGTGTATTTCTCGAAGAGGGCACTTCCTGCCAAATATCTTCTTCCCGGCATGGTCTTCCTTTTGATCTATCAGCTCTTCGTCATGGGCTACACCGGGTATGTGTCTCTGACTAACTACGGAGATGGCCACAACTCAACAAAGGCAGACGCGATTGAAGTTGCTCTTTCGTCGAACCGTCAGCGTGTTGAAGGGGCTCCAACTGTCCAGACCGCGGTCGTTGAAGACGGAAGTGAACTCGGCCTCGTTGTCGCAGACCCGGCGACAGGTGAACTAAAGCTTGGAACGGCAACCAAGCCCCTGCAGAGCGTCCAGGGTACGGTTACTGCAATGGGTATTACCGAGGTTTCGGGATACAAGGTCCTTGACCTGGGCGATCTTGCCAGCCGCCAGACGGAAGTTTCCAAACTGACGGTCCCCGTGAGCTCTAACCCGAATGATGGCTTCTATCTGACGACGGATGGAACTTCTGGCTACCTCGCCAAGTCCACCTTCACCTACGACGAAGCCGCCGATACTTTGACGAACACCGAAACCGGTGTTGTTTACAAGGCGAATAACCAAAAGGGCGTCTTTGAAGATAGCCAGGGGAACCAGCTGCCCACCGGCTGGCGAGTCTTTGTCGGTGCCTCGAACTACACCGCAATGTTCAAGGATTCCGGGCTGGTCAAGCCCTTCCTGAATTCCTTGGTCTGGTCCTTCGTCTTTGCTATTGGCTCGGTGCTGACGACTTTCGCCTTCGGATTGGTCCTTGCGCTGATCTTCTCGGATCAGCGCATCCGAGGCCGAAAGATCTACCAGTCGCTCATGATCCTTCCCTATGCCTTCCCAGCCTTCCTGGCGACCCTGGTATGGAAGGGCATGCTCAACGAACAATTTGGTTTCATCAACCGGACTTTCTTCGGTGGTGCAGAGATCCCGTGGCTCAGTGATCCCATCCTCGCGAAGTTTGCGATTTTGGGGGTCAACCTCTGGCTTGGCTTCCCCTATATGTTCCTCGTCTGCCTGGGTGCACTTCAGTCTCTTCCGGGAGATGTTGAGGAAGCGGCAAAGATGGATGGCGCTTCTGGTCTGCGCACAGTGTGGTCAATTAAGTTGCCACTGGTTTTGCAGTCCACCACTCCGTTGCTCATCGCCTGCTTCGCCTTCAACTTCAACAACTTCTCGCTGATCTACATGCTGACGAAGGGTGGCCCCGACTTTGAAGGTGCGCAGTATTCGCTTGGACAAACTGACATCTTGATCTCGATGGTCTACAAGATCGCCTTTGCCGGCGGTGGATACAACTACGGTTTGGCATCGGCCATGTCGATCTTCATCTTCGTGGTGGTTGGCGTGATTGCCTGGCTTGGATTCCGTCAAACGAAGGCATTGGAGGAAATGTGATGACTGCACAAAGCAAAGAAAAAGCGCAGTTGACAACGCTCCGCGGCTCACGTTGGTGGAAGGAAGTCGGCTGGAGGCACATTGTGGGTATCGCAGTGATTATTTACTGCCTCATCCCGCTGCTCTACGTGCTTTCGGTGTCCTTTATTCCGAATGCGACACTGAC
>CALHID010000118.1 GCA_938030835.1 uncultured Actinomyces sp.
TTTGTGTGCGGCCTTTGAGGGCCAATTCCGAAACATCGCAACGGGTTTCTGGTATCACGACTCTTATCGCCCCGCCGGTGCGATGTCAATCCTTGCGGTTCCGTTGATGGCGCTTGCTCTTGCGTGGCTGATCGAAAGTCTTGTGAAGACATCACATCCCAAGGGCGCCGCTCTTCGTGTCATCTCCTCTGCGCTCGTCTATGCTCTGATCGCTGCGGTCACGCTGACTGGGGGAAATATCAAGTGGCGCATTGCTACGATGCAAGATAGTGCCGAAGACCGAGCAAGCCACTACACCTATTCTGATGAGATTGTCTTCATGGATGAGGCAAGCCAGATCACCGGAACTCAAGGGAAGGTCGCTAATGATCCCTTCGATGGATCGATGTTTGGATACGCGACCAGCGGATTGCCAGTTGTCTTCACTTCCATGCCGGGGAACTGGATTGGCCAAATGAAGCCGGATGCTCTTGTCATCATGAATGACTTGTACAAGGTTTCCGAAGACCCGGAAGAAATTTGCCCGGTGATCCAACAGGAGGATATCCGCTACGCGATTGTTCTCGAGCGTCATCGACAAGTCTTTGACGAACACTCGCCTTGGGCTGGCATTCGGAACATTACTCCGGAAACACCCGGTTTTGAGCGTGTTCTGGAACGTGGGCCATACAGCCTCTACAAGGTCACGGCCTGCGGTCTGAGCTGAGTGTCAATGTCGCTATGGCGGTTTGACATGGATTTTGCCCGGTTCGCTGGCATAGACTTTGCCCATAAGTGCACACAACGAAGGAGTGTCGCGTGAAAGCGAAAAGTGAAGTGGCCGCTGAGGGAACTCAAACCGAACAACAGTGGGTTCCTGTTCAGCGCGTAGTGTTTCCAGGGGAAAGCGACACTTCGTTGTGGCCGCTCTATGTGGACTGGGGAGTTGCCCCTTCCAGCGCGACGCTGAGTGCTTCGCAAGGAGACGAGAAAGCCCTGACTCTTCGTCAGTTTGAGATGCCGCGCGGCGTCGATGCGACACGCACCTCGATGCTGATCCCTGCTCGTGAACGTCTCTCCCTTGCAACCTACTTCAACGCATTCCCTGCTTCCTATTGGCAGCGTTGGACGGATGTCCGTAACATTCGTCTGACTCTCAAGCTCTCGAAGAGGGCCGTTGTTGAGGTCATGCGTTCTTCTGCGCGCGGTACTTTTACTCCCGTTGCAACTCGCGCTGGCTCTGGTGAGCTGAGCTTTGACATTCCGCTCAACCGTTTCGGTGACGGTGGTTGGATCTGGCCGGAAATCACCGCTCTCAAGGAAGACGTCGAACTTGAATGGGGAACCTGGTCAGTTCCTTCTCGTGAAGGTGACCGCCACGCAAATGTGACCGTGGGTATTACCACCTACAATCTTCCCGAGGACTGCTTGACTCAGGCTGAGCGCTTCCAAGCAGAACCTGAGGTCCTTGATCACATTGCCGAGATTCTCATTGTCGATCAGGGCAATAAGAACGTGAAGGACTGCGAGCGCTACCCTCGTCTGCAAGAGGAACTGGGAAGCAAGCTCCGCGTCATCGAACAGGCGAATTTGGGCGGTTCTGGTGGCTTCTCTCGCGGCATGTACGAGATGCTCAAGAACCCCGATTCGGACTATGCCTTGCTGCTCGACGATGACGCTGTCATTGAACCCGAGGGGCTCCTTCGCGCCCTCGCCTTCGCAGAGCACACGCTGACCCCGACGATCGTCGGCGGCCACATGTTCAATGCGAATGAACGTACGATCTTGCACTCGATGGGTGAGACTATCGATGCTCACAAGTTCTGGTGGGGAGCTGTCAACCCCGAACTCGCAACGGTTGATTTGGCTCAGCGCACGATCCGCAATGATCCTCGCTTGAACCGCCGCATCGATGTTGCCTACAACGGTTGGTGGATGTGCTTGATCCCCAAGCCCGTTGTTGCTGAGATCGGTCTGTCCCTGCCCTTCTTCATCAAGTGGGACGACTCGGAGTACGGCCTGCGCGCCAAGCGCGCCAGTGTGACGACTCCGAATACGGTCTGCGTGCAGCAGAGCACGGATTCCCGACGGTCTCTCTTCCCGGTGCTGCCGTGTGGCACGTGCCGTGGACCGAGAAGGACGACGGTCTGGATTGGCAGGCCTACTTCCACCAGCGCAATCGTTGGGTCGCAGCGCTGCTGCACTCTCCCTACCCGCGCGGTGCATCCTTCCCGAAGACCTCGCTGGCCTCGGACGTTCGCGCGCTGCTCTCGCTGCAGTACTACAGCGCAGATCTGCGCCGCCAAGGGCTCAAGGATGTCCTGCTTGGCCCAGGTCACCTGCACCCGTCAATGCACACCCGGGCTGCGGAGGCGCGCGCAAAGGCAAAGGAATACACTGACGCCCGCCTGATGACTGAGGCTGCAGACTTCCCTGCAGTGCACCGTAAGAGGCCCGCTCCGGTCGGCACCAAGCCGGATTCGCGTGCTCAGTTCATCTCGAAGGCAATTGCTGGTATCACCAAGCAGTTCCTGCCTGAAGGCGAACACCGTGAGGATCGTGTTGAGGATGTTCTCTCCAGCACGGATGCTCGTTGGTGGAGGCTTGCAAACCTCAACTCTGCTCTGGTGTCGAACGCGGAAGGTTCTGGTGCGTGGCGCTACCAGCGCGATGCGAAGCACTACCGACGCGCTCTGGCAGAGAGCATTGCGCTCCACGCGGAGCTCATTCGTCGTTGGGCCTCGCTGAGCCGTGAGTATCGGGAAGCTCTTCCCGAATTGGTTTCTGTCCAGGCTTGGGAAAAGACTTTCGGTCTGTGAGATAAGGGAAGGTGCGAGCAGCTCAAACTGCTCACACCTTCCCTTATTCGCGCGAATCTAAGTTCTTGATCTGTCGATCAGAGGTGGAAAGAACAAAATGAGTGCTGCACAAATTGGGAAGCCGGTGACGAAACGTCATTGGGAACTCGAACTCCTCCGCATATTTTCGATGTTCCTCATTGTTGCGACGCACTATTTCGCTTCTGATGATTCTCCCTCACGCATAGATCCAGCACTCGCCCAGTCATGGAAATCAGCGCTCCACGCGGTCACAATCATGCCGGGGCAAGTAGGCGTGACGATTTTCGTTCTCATCTCAGCCTACTTTTTATCGCGTAGTACGCGCAGCCCGTTCACACGAGTAGCAAAGATCTGGATTCAGACCTTCATTTATTCATGTGGATTATGGGGTGCTTACTTTGTTCTCTCGCTCCTTGTAGGATCCAGCCAATATTTTGTCAATCCTCGTTCTATCCTGATGTCCGTTTTCCCGGTGACATTCGGAGCGTACTGGTTCATCAGCGCATACGTTGTGATGGTGATTGTCGCGCCTTATATCAATATTCTTCTTGACGCGACCTCGCCTCGTCAGCACGGGGCACTGCTGTGCCTATCGCTATGGATTACCTTTATCTGGCATATTCTGAATCCCGCGAACACATGGGCTTTTACTGATGCGTCCTATCTGTGCACTCTCTATCTCATCGGGGCTTTGATTCGTCGACACGAAGATCGCTTGCCTCGCGTACGTTGGTATTTCGCGATAGCGATCATGATACTCTGCGCGCTCATTTGCATGGTTGGTACGCATACAATTGCTGTTTCTTCTTTCCTTAGGGAACAGTTGTACTACCCAGGAAATCTCTTCACAGCCGGTACAGGGGCGTCTCCGATCCTTTCCGTGATTTGTGGTGTGCTCATTTTCCTCATGACACTTCAGTACATTTCAGGCCGTACGCATGCATCGACGCATGAAAGAATCTCCTCCCTTGTCCTGACACTTTCTCCGGCGACTTTTGGTGTCTATCTTCTTCACGAGAATTTTATTTTTAAGCCCCACCTGTGGGGACTTGTTTTCTCGGTTCCCAGCCCTAGCGGAGTATGGCGACTTGCATATGCCTCTTTGAGCATCGTGCTCATTTACCTCGTGCTTTTAGCTGTATGTTTCGTAATTTTCCGGCTCGTTGTCCAGCCTTGCGAAAAGGCTTTTCTGAAAGTGCTTTCCCGGTCTTAGAGTGTGGGGGAGCGGTATGCAACTACCTGGGATATAAGTTCATTTACGTATAAGAAGTAGCTATACTTCCTTCCAACACATCCATACAGTGCTGTTGGAGGTCCCATAATGCGTAATCCCATCGTCAATGTATCTGCCGTCGTCCTGATCGGCCTGCTCAGCTTTTCACTGACTTCCTGCAAGACAAGCTCGGGGAACCAAAATGCACAGGGTTCTTCGGTGGCCTCGGCAAGCGGGAATGAAACGCAGGGGAGTGCACAAAGCGAGGCTTCCCAAGGTTCTTCTCCCACGGCTTCGACGCAAAGTGCCACGGCGAGCGCCCAAGACGGGGGAGTGACCCCAACGCTCGGCATAATTCCTCAGGGCGCAAGCCGATTGGAGGATACAGGGGATGCGAAAGGAATCTGGGTGAACTCGCCCTCTGGACACATCCACTGCTGGTTCGCTAACGATCTGTTACAGCTGTGCATGGTTGATTCCTATCGCGAGGATAAGCCCTACGGCGAGCAAGAATTCTTCCCGGGAACGCAACCGCTTCCCAAAGACAATATTCTTTTCGCAGGACTTTCGAAGGATAAAGAAATCCCATATATTTCCGCACGTCGAGATGGTCCGCTTCCTACGAACCAGGGCGAGCGTCTGCGCACTCTGTCATATGGAGAGACCGTTTTCGCGGGCAATGACGTGTGTACCAGCACAAGCGAGGCGATGGTTTGCTGGGACATTGAAACTGGCGATGGCGCAAAGATCAATCGAGCGGGAACAGAGATCTTCCATCTCAAGAAGTAATGGGGTTTTCACCCGCGCCTCTAACGAGCAGGTGAGCAGTCCCTTGCGCGCAGGACTCTGAGCTCCTAATCCACGACAAGGCGCACCTTTTCGCTGGCGAAGATCTCCTGAGCCTTTTCGAAGGTGTATTGGGACTTGTCGACAACCACGACGCTGTGTCCATCCATCCATAGGTGCGTGAGTAGGGGAGCGCTCGGAAAGCTTTCGCTGTAGAGACCCAGACGCGTGGGTTGTCCCTGTGCCGAGGCCTCCTTGAGAAGAGCCTCTTCGTCAGAATTGATCTGCGCGAGGTAATCCTTCATGGAAGGGGCGCTGCTCAGTGCCTCGTACTCGAATTGATCGCTTTGAGCCATGAGCTCGGACAGCGCGTCAAGGATCCCAGAGGGTAAAGAGCCTCTCCAGCGCATAGCCAGGGGAGCGGTGGAATGGGCCAGACGCCATGCTGCAGTGCTTGCCTCGAGGGGCGCAAGCTCGTTACTGACGTGCACATCGAAGCTGAAAGTGTTACTGGATGAATGCTGGGAGAAAAGGGTGTTTTGGGTTTCCCAACCCATCAAATCCCCGCTGACCTGCCAAAATGTCGCCTGCCAGCCCGCTGGTAGCTCAATCAGAATGCTAGAGGTGCTGTCAGTATTTCCGAACAGGTCGTTACTGAGGTCAGAAGCAAGTAAATTTGCCATTTTTGAGACCCAGCGAGAGGCGACGGGGCCTGAAATTTCATCTCGAAAACTGTGGTAGTGGGTCAAAATTGGATGATTTGCCTGCTGGGTTGTCGAGAGAAAATGTGAGATGGCTTGCATAGAAAAAGGGTAGCGGAAAGGCTGTAAATGTGCTGTTTTTGCCCAATTTTCACAGCAAGTGTCCAGCTTTATGTTCAGGTTTCCTTGAAATTCCGCGGAAAGCGCGGATTACTGCGCTTTTGAACTTGCATAAAGTGTCAATTCGTGCACTGTTTTGAGGGTCCTTCGCACGCATTCCCTTTATCCTTAATCCGCTTGACAGGCGGAAACGACACGCGTGTAATTCTCGTATTGACCTTTTTGTTACATCTCATCACACAGAGGGGATACTACCGTGTGGAACATTCTGGGTGACGGCCCTATTGAGTGGTCTGACGCCGATGTTGAAGCTCTTCCCTTCTCTGACGGTCCCCTAGCCTGGCAGCAGCACGCACTGTGCGCTCAGACCGACCCTGAAGCCTTCTTCCCTGAAAAGGGAGGCTCGACTCGTGAAGCAAAGGCCGTGTGCCAATCTTGCGAGG
>CALHID010000119.1 GCA_938030835.1 uncultured Actinomyces sp.
CGGAGTTCGAGAAGGCGTCCACAAAGTAGCCGCGCTGCTCATCATCCGCGTCCTTCCACCACTCCTTGAGCCACTTGATCCTGCAGGCCATGATCTTCTCGGTGGTGACGTCGGTCGGGGGATTGCGCAGGACCGGCGACCCGTCGAACGAGGCCTTCGCTGTACCACGCAGATCCGAACGCTCGATTCCCAAGTTATCCGCCAGATCCTGCCAGGTGACCTCCTGCTTCAGGCCCGCGACGAGAAGAAAGTCAGTGAGTCCCTGCAGTTCCTCCGGAGTCAACGGCCGCTCCGCACGGCCCTCGCGAACACGCAGGTTCGCCAGCACACTAACGATGCGGAACTTCTGGAAGGCAGGGTGCGCCTTCTCCGCACGCACATGTTTGCCCTGACCCGGCAGCTCGTCGTGGCCCACGAGTCCTCGTTCCTTCGCGCTGCCCTTGGGGGACTTCGCCTGGAAGACGGCTCGGATCAGCCGATCACGGTCAGCAGGATCAATCTGCTGCACCTCGCAGATCCGCCGGATTTCCTCAGCGTTGTCACTCTGATGAAGCTTGCCCGCGAGGATACCCTTGGGGCCGCGCAGCTTGGGTGTGCCAGCCTTCTTCACATAGTCGGGGTGAGCGAGGTACGCATCAACGAGCTGCCCGGGGGTCGCGTCAGCCGGGAAGCTCCTACCGAGGGATGTACTGATGCGCTCATTCAGTCCCTTGAGGAAATCACTCGGCTCGGCGGGCTGCAGCAGACTCTCCACCTTGGCGTAGGGATTACGCCAGCCGCGGTGCCGGGCGATGTGGCGGAGAGCGATCGACAGCGCAGCCTTTCTCTTATCATCGTCGGCGATATACCCCTCGAGTAGCTTCGAGCGCACATGCCAGGGCTCACGAGGATCCTTGAAAGCCATCAGGTCAGGCAACGGCCATCCGAACTCCTTGGAGAGAACGCGATCCAGATTCACCAGGCGCTGATGGCGCGTGCGGTAGAGACGGCGCGTCCGGCGGGCAACACCTGCCGTCAGCTTGCGGCTCTTCGCCGCCTTGTTCTCATTCGGGTCGACGCCAGCGTCGTGAATGAAAACCATGGAGTTCAGCAGTTTGACGGGCTGATCTGCGCGGTCGACCTCGACCGCGCAGAAGCCGATTGAACGAAGGCCGACATCGATGCCGACTCGGTAGCGGATACCCGGAATGTTTTCTGAGGACGTAACCATAGGCACATAGTGGGGTTAAGGGTCAAAAAGTGTGTCCGGAATCGCGGATTTTCACGGATTGACCTG
>CALHID010000120.1 GCA_938030835.1 uncultured Actinomyces sp.
CCAACGCCTCCAAGTAGGAGCAAACCTCCTCCTCACAGACCCAAGGCGCATGGGAAAGACCTTCTGGATGCATAATTTTGCTGCGCAAGAAGCTGACTTCCACTGCTATTTCATCGATTACGAAGGGGTCTTCACCGTGCACGATTTCCTCTTCAAGACAGCAGAAGCCCTCATCAAGGAGCGAAAGCTCCCAGAGCGGGCTCTCAATAAACTCAAGACCATCTTCGATAACTGCGATCTCGAAATCTCTGGAGGCCCCATGAAGCTCAAGGCTTACCTCCAGCAGACATCACCGCACATTCTCCTTACAAATGTACTTGCTTCACTTGACGATGATGAAGATGATGCTATCCCCGTCGTCATGATGGATGAAGTCCCGATGGCTATCAACAATATTGCTGATCGAGAAGGGGCGAGTGCCGCTGAGGAGGTTCTTCAAACTCTACGAGCACTGAGACAGAAGACCACGCGTGTTCGGTGGATCATCACCGGTTCTGTTGGTTTCCACCACACACTCAAAAAGACCAACATGACCCAGGGAGTCCTGAACGACCTGGAGTCTTTGCGATTCGGTCCCCTTTCAAATGAAGAGGCTAAAGAACTCGCACATCGACTTTTGCTTGGCGTTGGGCAAGATCCAAATGAAGCAATCATTGACAAGCTCATTTCCAAAACCGGCGGAATTCCTTTCCTCCTTAACAAGGTAGTTGGCACACTCGCCCGAAAACAATACGGAGTCTTCAAACCATCAGACATTGAGGAGTGCTTTGAAGATTTCATCGATGATCCTGATGAATTTCGCTGGTTCGAGCACTATGTCGCTCGTATCACACCTCTGTACGGCACAAACGAAAAAATCGCTAACAAGATTCTGCGACAGACTCTTTCGATGACAAACGAGTGGGTTCCCATCGATTCCCTCCCACAGGATGATATCGCACTCGAAATCCTTGAAGACCTCATTAAGGACCACTATCTGGAGCGCCGAGGCCACTCCGTGCGCTGGCGCTACCCCGCACTCCAGTACATTTGG
>CALHID010000121.1 GCA_938030835.1 uncultured Actinomyces sp.
CCACGCCCATCGCGACGGCCGCAGCCAGCGCTTCGAGCGCATTGGACAAATTGGCACGACCGGGAAGTGAGAGCCGCAAAGGAATTCGCAAACCATCCTTACGACAGGCTGTCGCACTGGGGTGGGAAGGATCGGAAAGGTCCTCATCTTCCAACCACCACAAAGGATCGGGGCGACGATACTGGTCCAAACCCTCATCCGAAGAAGAGGCCGTCAAAGGAACGACTCGCCAAGAATCATCGGAGTGGATGACGCGTCCGCCGCGTGGGAAAGCAGTCGAGTCTCCCATCCATGCGTGTCCGGCAGCAACCCAGTGAACATTGGGGCTATCCCAGGCAGCCGAGGCAACCAAGGGATCATCACAGTTCGCAATAACAACGGCATTGGGATGTTCATTGACCGCCTTTCGCAGGCGACGTTCAACAGCTCCGATCTCACCCACTCGGTCCAGCTGGTCTCGTGAAAGGTTCAGCAAAACCATGGCCTGTGGATCAACGAAACGCGAGACCGTAGGCATATGCATCTCGTCAACTTCGAGCGCCGCAAGCGGGGCATCCGAGCGCATGAGTGCGGTGGTGATTCCCGGGGTCATATTGTCGCCATTTGTATTGGAGGCAACGTGGCCAATCGAAAAGAGCGCTGCGCGAAGCAGGCGGGTTGTTGTTGACTTTCCGTTGGTGCCAGAAACGACAACACTTCGGCGATTCTTTGCCAATTCTGCGAGCAAATTCGGGTCAAGCTTCAGCGCTACTTTGCCACCGATCATTCCACCCGAACCGCGTCCGAGGCGACGAGAGGCCCAGCTGGCGCCCTTCCCCGCTGCTACTGCTACGCGCGAACGTATAGTCAATGAAGTCATGGAACCTACACTACATTGATTGCTTCATAGCTTCTCCACAGCTTGGACATAATTCCTACAGATCAGCTGTGGGCAAAGTTAGTGTCATGAACACGAACGCAGCACTCCAGACGCAGGGTCAGACCGCTACGACATTCGCTTCCTCCCTCAGCGCGAAGCTTGTCGACGCGATCCGCACCAATGCGCGCGTCCTGCGCTACCTGGCCTCGTCGCTGTCCTCAACCGCGCTGGACTACACGATGCTGCTCATCCTGAACGCAACCATCGGCGGAGTCTTCCTGCCGGTCGCACTGGCCAGGGTCTCCTCGTGTTCCTTGAACTTCGCTCTGAACCGGAAGGTCTTCAACGCTCGCGGCGGAATTGTTGCGACAGGGGTCCGCTACGCAATCATGGCTGCAAGCGTGATGACCATGTCCTACCTGATGATCCAGGCTCTGGTGTCAGCCGGCATGGCTCTGTGGATGGCCTCTTTAACTGCGAACACTTCGCTCTTCATCGTCAACTACCTGGGCCAGAACTTCTTCGTCTTCGGCACCTTGGCCGACCTTCGCACCTCAATTTCCGAGGCCGTGGCCGGGCTGCAGCAGGTGGCAACGCGGGTCGCTGGCGTCCTTTCGTCGATGCTTGCGCGGATCGCCGGACGGGACTTGGTCTTAGCTGCCTGAAAATTGGGAGCAAAAAGGGGAGGCATTTTCATGCCTCCCCTCACTCACTCCACCTCGAGGACATCGCTCGAGGGGGTGTGTTATCGCGAAACCACAACGGTTCCTTCGATGACCCGAACTCCTTCGGGCGATGCTTCAATAAGCGCGCGAACGCGCTGGTTACCAGCAGGTCGCCACGCTACGAGGCCTCGGTCCCTGACAGGTACCATGCCGCCGCGTCGAGTTTCTTCAGCACGACGTGCATGCGCACGGCGCATGGGGCGAATCTGACCATCTGGGCTTGCAACGAATACCCGGTCAAAGACGGGTTCGAATTCTTCGACCCGCTCAGCCAAGGCATCGCGCTGTTCTCTCAGGCGATCGACTTCGTCCTCCAGCTCCATGATTCGCTGGATACCGGCCAAGTTGATTCCCTCATCTTGGCTCAGGCGCTGAATCTCCTTCAAACGCTCGACATCGCGTCGGGTGTAACGCCGCCCGCGTCCCTTCGTACGAAGGGGTGTCACCAGGCCAATCCGATCGTATTGACGCAAGGTTTGCGGGTGCATTCCCGCGAGCTGTGCGGCAACGGAAATCACGAAGGTTACTTCATCTTGATGTCCCATCACGCACTCACCTTCTTCATGAGTTCTGCGCGCGGATCACTCTGATCAAGCGAATCCGCTAGCGACTTGATCGAATCCAGCTGCTCAGGGGTGAGATCCTTGGGGACCACCACACTGATGGTTGCCAAGAGATCACCCGTCCCCTTCTTCATGGCCACACCGCGCCCCTTCAGACGCAGGGTACGACCGGAATCGGAGCCGGCAGGAACCTTGACGGTAACGGTCGAGCCATCGATCAGGGGGAGCTCAACATTGGCACCCAGCGTGGCCTCGGCAAAGGTCACGGGCAGGGTCATACGAAGGTCATTTCCCTCGCGACTGTAGACCGAGTCCTCCTCGACGTGGATCGTGACGATCAGATCGCCAGTGGCTCCGCCGTTAAGCGAGGCCTTCCCCTTGCCACGCAGACGCACGCTCTGGCCGTCCTTAATTCCCTTGGGAACCTTGACGGTCATAGGCTTACCGGAGACTGCCAACTTGATATTGACTCCGCTCAGGCTTTGCTTGAGCGTGATGCGCGTCGAGGCATGCAAGTCTTCACCCTTTTGGGGTGCTTGCTGGTAGGGCGAACCGTGTGCTCCGCCGAAGTCACCGAATTGAGAGGCACCAGCGAAGGGCGAGGACCCTCGCGAAGAGCCGCCACCGAAACCGCCGAATGCACCGAGGATGTCGTCGAGGTTGATACCTGCGCCGCCACCGCTGGTGGAGAAACGAACATTTCCGCCGTTTCCGCCACCGAAAGCGCCGAAGATATCTTCGAAGTTCACGCCGGATGCTCCGCCGCCACCGGCACCTCCGCGGAAACCGCCGGCGCCCATCGCGCGAATCGCATCGTATTGCTGGCGCTGCTCAGGATTGGACAGGACCGTGTAGGCCTCGCCAATTTCCTTGAAGCGTTCTTCAGCTTCGGGGTTCCCCTTGTTCTGGTCGGGGTGCCAGGTGCGCGCAAGTTTGCGGTAGGCCTTCTTGATTGTGGCCTCATCAGCATCCTTGCTTACGCCAAGGACCTTGTAGAAATCCTTTTGGAGCCAATCTTCTCCACTCACTGCGCGTCACCTCCTTTTTTGACTCTGCAGTTCGTTGAATGTTCCTTATTCAGGGTTGTACACCAGGACTTTCGCCGCGCGGATAATGGTCTCTCCGCGACGATATCCAGATTGCAAGACCTGTCCCAGGACCGGATGGTCCACGTCGGGATTGGGCTGAGCCATGAGCGCTTCGTGGAGCATGGGGTCAAAATCGTCCCCTTCATCTCCGAAACGTTCCAGCTCGAAGCGCGTCCGAAGCGTGTCTTCCAACTTGTTCGCGATCGAGGCAAAGGGACCGTCACTCAGATCCCCGTGCTTGCGCGCGGCCTCGATATCATCCAAGACACCGATCATGGCTTCCAGCACCTGGTCGCGTCCGGACTGGACGTGACCGGCGACGGATTCCTTGGAACGGCGAACGAAGTTCGAATATTCCTGGTTCAGGTTGTACAGGTCTGCGTGGGCGCGAGCGAGCTTTTCTTCCGCCTGCGCCACTTGGTCGAGAGCCTTGGACAGTTCACTGTCTTCCAGCTGCTCTTCAAAGTCCGACATGTCGACCTCGCCCATTTCCTCGCCCTGATTGCTTGCCGAGGCCGCGGCCGCACCTGCAGCTGCACCCTCTTGAGCGTGGGGCTGGGCGTCGCCCGGGGTGGCCGGCTGAGAGCCGACCACCGGTTCCTGGGCGTCGTCGGAAGTATTCGTGGGCTCGATGCTCACTTGTCGTCCTCATCCACAACTTCGGCGTCGATGACGTCGTCATCGGAGGAAGAGGAGGACTCCTGCGAAGCACCTGCCTCAGCGGCAGCCTGAGCAGCCTGAGCGTTCTGGTAGACTTCCTGGCCGATCTTCATCGCGGACTGGTTGAGCTTCTCAACGGAGCTCTTCACAGCCTCGATGTCGCTGCCCTTGAGGGCTTCCTTCACGGCGTCAAGGTCGCCCTGGACTTCCTGGCGGGTCGCTTCGGAGACCTTGTCGGCGTCTTCCTTCAGGGTCTTCTCGATGGTGTAGACCAGCTGCTCTGCGGAGTTACGAATCTCAAGCTCCTCGCGGCGCTTCTTATCGTCCTCTTCGTGCTGCGCGGCCTCGTTGACCATGCGATCGATCTCTTCCTTGCTCAGGGCGCTACCGCCGGTGATGGTCACCGCGGTTTCCTTGCCGGTTCCGAGATCCTTCGCGGAAACGTGAACAATACCGTTCGCATCGATGTCGAAGGTGACTTCGATCTGAGGAACGCCACGCGGTGCGGGGGCAATACCAGAGAGCTCGAAGTTACCGAGCGACTTGTTGTCAGCGGTGAACTGACGTTCGCCCTGGAACACCTGGACCAGAACGGAGGTCTGGCCGTCGGCAGCGGTCGAGTAGACGCGCGATGCCTTGGTCGGGATTGCGGTGTTGCGCTCGATGACCTTGTCCATGACGCCGCCCATGGTCTCAATGCCCAGGGACAGAGGAGTCACGTCAATCAGCAGAACGTCCTTACGGTCACCCTGGATGACGCCGGCCTGAAGGGCTGCGCCAACTGCGACGACCTCATCGGGGTTCACGCCCTTGTTGGGCTCGCGGCCACCGGTGAGCTTCTTCACGAGCTCGGCGACGGCGGGCATACGAGTGGAGCCACCGACCAGGACGACGTGGTCGATCTCGCTGACGGAGATGCCGGCGTCCTTGATGACCTTCTCGAAGGGAGCCTTGGTGCGCTCAAGCAGATCCGAGGTCATTTCCTCGAACTTTGCGCGGGTGAGGGTCTCGTCCAAGTGGACGGGGCCATCAGCGGTCACCGAGAGGTACTGCAGCGAGATGTTTGTGCTCATCGCGCTGGACAGTTCCTTCTTTGCCTGCTCGGCTGCTGCGCGCAGACGCTGAAGTGCAACCGGATCCTTGGACAGATCTGCACCGCTCTTGGCCTTCACCTGCTCGATCAGCCAGTCAACGATGCGCTGATCCCAGTCATCGCCACCCAGGCGGTTGTCGCCTGCGGTTGCGCGGACCTGAATGGTGGAGAAGCCGTCGTCATCCTTGCCGATTTCCAGCAGGGAGACGTCGAAGGTACCGCCACCGAGGTCGAAGACCAGGATGAGC
>CALHID010000122.1 GCA_938030835.1 uncultured Actinomyces sp.
GCGTGGAAGGCGAAGAAAGCTGCGACTGCACCGACAACAAGTGCAACGACAACGCCTATAGCCGCACCGCTCATTTCAACAGCCGCACGCGCACCGATCAAGGCAACATTCGCACCCGCCAGTAGCCAAACCACTCCGGCCACGGTAATCAGGTTTTCTTTCTTCATTTTAAGCAGTGTCATCAGCAATCTTTCTTTTCAATCCGGGCAGCAGTAGCAGCGCTTCCAAAAGCAACGCTCTTAGCCACGGCCTCGTACAAGCTGGCGTCAAGAAGAGCAAAGAGCGTTTCACAATCAGAGCCCTCCATGAGCGAGGTAAAAATAGTTCCCAGAACAAAAGGACAGAGTTTCTCGGGGCTCAGGGCGCCAACTAACCTTGAGCGCACGACAGCTGGATCCGCATCCAACACATGCTGGAGCCCCTGTTCCATGTGAGCCAGCATCGGACCGCGCGCAGCCTCCAAGGCCTCGTGCTCACTACGGGGAAGGCGGCGCATCTCAGCGAACCAATCAACGTCCATCTGCGCCAAAGCCGTGCCCAAAGCGCCACGCAATTTCCGTACGTAGTCCGCGAAGCTCTCGCGCCCATCAACCCTGCAGCACTCCTCGAAGAGCGCCTGGCCAAAAAATCGCGTGAATACTGCGGCCGTCAGGTCCGCTTTTGTTGGGAAGTACATATAGACCGAGCCGACGGCGATCCCGCATGCCGCGGCCAGTTTTCGCACAGAGAGCGCGGAGATTCCTTCGCGCGCGGCAATCGAATACGCCTGGTCGATGAGTTTGTCTTTATCAATGACCTGCTTGGGCACGGAAAACCTCCTCTCTCCGTTTTCATTCTATAATGAACAGTGTTCAGTATAGACATATCCCATCCCCAACACGACAGGCGAGGAACCCAAAAGTGAGTACTCTCGACCACAAAGAGCGGATTATCCAAGCCGCCTACACAATCGGCGCCAGGGGCGGCCTTGCCGCGATCTCCGCCCGAGCGGTCGCCGAGGATGCGGGAGTTTCCGTCGGATACCTCTACAAAGCCTTCCCCTCCAAGAGCGACATCATGGTCGCCGCCGCGCGACGCTACTTTGAGTTCTCACTCTCGCGAGAATTGTGCCGAATCGATGACAATGAGTCCTTCGTGCAGTTTTGCCGCAGACTCTGGGAGCAGACGGAAGCAGCCTTTGCATCCTTCCACCGCGAGTGGCTCCGCGACCACGAAGAGCTGCCCAAACAGGACCTTTTAGCCGCGCACGAGGCCATGGGGTCCGTCCTCGCACACGCGCGCGCTCAGCTCGAAAGCGTCCTCGAGCAGGACACGCGCATTAACTGGGCGCTACTCCCCCAAGGAACTGCAGCCTCGGCAATCGCAGAATTCACCATGCGATCACTGCTCACTTCCCTTGAGAAGGGGGACGAGGACTGCGAACTTTTGCTGACTTTCCTTGAGCGAGGACTCTACAACGCGAAGTAAAAGCCTCGCGTGAACATCTGGGGATTGTTGTTCACGCACGCGTTCCTAGCATGGATGACAGATCCATCAATCAACGGAACGGGACAACCATGATCGCAATCGCCTCGACGGCTATCACTCTGGCACTTGTTTTCTACACGATCGGCGTCTTTGCCGAGCGCCGCGCGGGCACGCTCAAGCTCGGACACATCATCTTCTTCTACATGGGCCTGGTCTTTGACACCGCGGGAACTACTGCCATGTCTGTAATCGCGCGAGGCAACTCGGCGAATCTTGCGCACGCCACCACCGGATTGCTCGCGATCATCCTCATGATCATCCATGCAGCGTGGGCAACCATCGCCTACGCGAAGAAGAACCCCGAAACACTTTCACGCTTCCACCGCCTGAGCATTGGTGTGTGGCTGGTGTGGCTCGTGCCCTACGTATGTGGGATGCTCATGGGAATTCCGGCGCTCAAGCTTGAGTCGAATGTGGCCTTCGCAAGCGCGATCGGGACGTCTGTTGTCGCTGGGCTACTGATCTTTGGAGCCAAGGCCAAGCGCCTGCGCCGATAACGCCCTAACACAAACTAGCATTAGACCTAGGTTTACAAGCGCGTTCAAGGAAGGCCGCTATGGACATGGGTCAATTCACCTCCAACATGACACCCATCGAAAACTCCCTCGGCGACGCCGATGTTGAAACGACTCACTACTGGCTCTACGCGCCAGGCAAGGGCGCGTGCATGTGGGAGGACTTCTACAGCCAGGGAGTGATGGGACTTGCCTGGGAAGAAGCTGGCGACCTCTCGGCGTACGCAAGCAAAGAAGCGATCCACCTCGCCCTGGTCGATTCAAGCAGAGGAACGACCAACCCTCGCAACGATGCCTACGCGCTCTGGCAGTTCGCCAACACTCTCAAGCCCGGCGACGTCGTTTTCGTAAAGGGAGGCCGAGGGAAGATCCTCGGGCGCGGCCTCGTCACCGGAGACTACGAATATGACGAGGCCCAGGGGCACTTCCCCAACCTCCGCAGCGTTGAGTGGACACACAAGGGCGAGTGGGCAATTGATCGCATACTCCCGTTGAAAACACTGACTGACATCACGGATGACACCACGCTTGTCGCAGCCATTGAAACTCTTTTCGAGGTCGAGGCCGATGAGGTCATCGACGACCAGCCTGCGATCGAATACCCCGCATATGACAAGGAAGATTTCCTCTCGGAAGTTTTCATGTCCGAACAGCAATACGACACTCTCACCGGGCTACTTCGCGCGAAGAAGAACGTCATCTTGCAGGGCGCACCCGGCGTCGGCAAGACCTTCGCGGCGAAGAGACTCGCGTATTCGATCATGGGCACGAAAGACGCCAAACGCGTCATGATGGTGCAATTCCACCAAAGCTATTCCTACGAAGACTTCATCGAGGGCTACCGCCCCTGCGCGGACGGTTTCGAGCTTTCCAAAGGCGCGTTCTACACATTCTGCAAGCAGGCAGCCGACGACAATGAGCGCGACTATTTCTTCATCATCGACGAGATCAACCGCGGAAATCTTTCAAAGATTTTCGGCGAGCTCTTCATGCTTATCGAGAACGACAAGCGCGGTGAGAAGAACAAACTCCAGCTGCTCTATTCGCGCGAGCGTTTCTGCGTGCCGAGCAATGTGTACCTGATCGGGTTGATGAACACCGCGGACCGCTCGCTCGCTTTGCTCGACTATGCACTGCGTCGCCGCTTTGCATTCTTCACCCTCAACCCGGGCTTTTCTTCCGCTGGTTTCACGCGCTATCGCGAGGCCGTGGGCAGTGCCGCTTTCGACAATTTGGTTTCGTGTGTGGCCAGACTGAACACCGAGATCGCGAGCGACGAGTCTCTTGGTGAAGGCTTCATGATCGGACACAGCTACTTCTGTGGATTCGTCGGAGGAACAGTCGATCACGCCAGTCTTTCAGCGATCATTGAATACGAACTGATCCCCATGCTCGGCGAGTACTGGTTTGATGACCAGGAAAAGGTCCGCCTCTGGTCCGATGCTCTTCGCCGCTCGATTCAATGATTCCGATTCGCAACACCTACTACATGCTCGCGTACGCCTTCCAGGTGCTACGCCAGCAGGGGTATCGCGATATAGCGACCGAGGAATTTTCCTCAACTGCGGAACTCTTGGCTGAGATCCTGATCCGCGGCGTGCGCTCTCAACTCAAGCGAGGCCTCGGGCGCTCCTATGTCGACGTTACGGAACCGCTGTCTTCTTTGCGCGGAAAAATCGAGGTTACGGAGTCCCTCAAGACGCGCTCAATTCTGCGCCGGCAGTTGGTGTGCAGTTACGACGAGTTTTCGCTCGACACGCCAATGAACCAGATCATTAAGGCGACATGCATGGCCTTAATTCGCTCGAGGATCTCGAGGCCTCGGAAGAAAGAATTGCGCAGGCTCCTCCCCTTCTTCGCGGAGGTTTCGGGTATCGAGCTCGGTGCGGTCAACTGGCGCATGCGTTTTGATCGCAATAATCAGACCTATCGCATGCTCATCAACGTCTGTTGGCTGATTTACTCGGGGCTTTTGCACACCAATGAAGGCGGAGAAACTCGGCTTGCGGAGTTTTTGGACGAGCAGAATATGTGCCGCTTGTACGAGAAATTTATTTTGGAGTACTACCGCCAGGAGCATCCAGAAATTCAGACGAGTGCGCCGCATATTGCGTGGGCACTTGATGATGGTTTCGATGACATGCTGCCGACGATGCGATCCGATGTGATGCTGCGGCGCGGGGACATGGTGCTCATTATTGACGCGAAGTACTACGCGCATTCCACTCAGGAACGGTTTGGGACGCGGAGCCTGCATTCGGGGAACCTCTATCAGATCTTCACGTATGTGAAGAATTTGGAGGCTGTGCACAGCGGTGAGGTGCACAGGGTGTCAGGAATGCTTTTGTACGCCAAGACCGATGAAGAGGTCTACCCCGATGGGGTGTATCAAATGAGTGGGAATGTGATTAGCGTAAGGACACTCGACCTCAATCGTCCTTTCGAGGAGATCTGCGCCCAACTCGACGGGATTGTAGAGGCGCACTTTTCACGGTGATATCCTCGCCAGTAGTGCAAGTTTTCACCAGAGAGAAGGCTCGCCGTGTACAAAGTCGTGCGCACCACCTTGCCGCTCCTTTTCATCGCTGCGGTCTACAGTGGCGGGCCGTTTTATGACGTCTTCGGCTGGGGAACAGACTGGCCCACGTGGGGCACTCTCCTACTAATTGCAGGGATCGCAAATATCCTCTGTGCGTGCTTCGATCGAGACTACGGAAGCCCGCGCAGACTTGCATTTTGGGATCTGATGCTGAAGCTCTGCATGATCCCCTTCTACACACTGATATTCCTCTACGCCACAGGCATCGCGACGATCATGTTTGTCATCCCCGGGCTTTTTCTTGCAGTGCCTTTCGCCGTGGTTCCATTGCTCGCAATGTCCTACCTCCTGATGCTCGCGACCTCCTCCTACGGTTTCGCGGCCTCGATTCGCGCGGCAAAACGCGGGCTACTCCCCGGTTCCTTCGCGACGATCCACATAGCACTACACTTCTTCGCCGTCGCGGACTTCTTTTCCGCCGCTGTCCTCTACCTGCAGCTGCGCAGGGCGGACAAAGCACGCAAAGCCCACGCCGAGGCCTCGGCAAGCACCCCGCCCCAACAAACCACCGGCGTACAATGACCAAATGACCGAAACAAGCAGACGAGCACAATGGTTTTC
>CALHID010000123.1 GCA_938030835.1 uncultured Actinomyces sp.
ACACCCGGTCCACAAAACCAGACCAGGCCACCCCAATCCCAACAAGCACCGTAGTACAGAAGAATGAACGAAGACATCTCGCAGGTTCCGCCCACGACACCGAACCTTCACACCGACGTCGCACGCAAGCTCGCAGACCTCCTGCCCGAGGTCGTTGCTGACGGCAAGATCGATATCGCCGCGCTCCAGGCTGTACTCGGCGATGACGCCGCAATCGGTACCGAGCGCTTCGGGCTGTTCTGGCCGGGCAAGACACAAGCCATCCGTGCCGCCCAAACACCCACCACGGCCACGCTCGCACCTGACCGGGAGAACTCTCTGAACTGGGACACCACGGGAAATGTTGTGATCGAAGGCGACAACCTGGAAGTGCTCAAAGTGCTGCAGAAGCACTACTACGGCCAGATCAAGATGATTTACATCGACCCGCCCTACAACACCGGCAAAGACTTCGTTTACCCGGATGACTACGCGGATCCGATTGGCACTTACCTTGAGCGTACGGGACAGCGGGACGGCGAAGGAAAGCTCTCCACTAACACTGAGTCAGACGGACGTTTCCACTCCAACTGGCTCAACATGATGTATCCCCGGCTCAAGCTGGCCAGAAACTTGTTGCGAGAGGATGGGGTTCTCTTTGTAAGTATCGATGAGGGAGAAGTTGATCGTCTGCTTTTGATCCTCAATGAAACTTTCGGCGAACAGAACGTTCTAGGAAAAATTGTCTGGCGAAGGCGTCAAACGACGGATAGTCGAAACGCTACTCGGTTTTCCCAGGACCATGACTATGTTGTGATTGCTGGACGCAGTGATAAAGCAGCATTGACGGGACAAGAAATCGATCTGGAAAAGTATGCGAATCCAGATAATGACCCTAGGGGGCCATGGACAAGTGTGGATCTTTCTGGTTTAGCGTCTGCAAGTCAGCGCCCAAATCTCCACTACGATATTGTTGATCCGAAGACTGGAATTCATTATCCGCCCAACCCGTCAAGAGGTTGGTCAAAGTCCCGTGAAACGATGCAGCTTCTGATCAATGAAGGAAGAATCATTTTCCCTCGCATGCCGGAAGGTCGTCCTCGCGAGAAAAAATTCCTGCGAGACTTGCACAATGATAAGACTGGGTTCTCTAGTTGGCTTTCCAAGGAATCTTCGAATACAAACACGCAGGGCTCGCGCGAAGTTCGAGATCTTCTAGGCGGAAAGATATTTGACTTTCCTAAACCTCTCCAATTGCTGAAGACATTGGTTGGGCAGGGAACCAGGCAAGATTCTTTAGTATTGGACTTTTTTGCTGGTTCGGGTACGACGGCTCATGCTGTGATGGCGTTGAATGCTGAGGATGGTGGGAATCGTCGGTGTATTTCGGTGCAGTTGCCCGAGCCGACCGATGAGAAGTCTGAGGCTCGCAAGGCTGGCTACGCGAATATTGCGGAGATTACGCGTGAGCGTATCCGCCGTGCTGGGGAGAAGATCCTGGAGGAAGAGTCTGGCAAGTTAGACGGGCGTGCTGAGAGCCTGGACGTGGGCTTCCGTGCCTACAAGCTTGTTGACACGAATTTTGCGAAGTGGCGTGCGGACTCCTCACTGTCCGAGGAGGAGCTGGCCGGGTTGTTTGCTGGGATGGGTGAGTCTGCGGATGATGATGCCCGCCCGGAGGCCCTGCTGACTGAGGTTCTGCTTAAGCTTGGTTTCTCCCTGATCGAGCAGGTTGAGCGTGTGGATGTGGCCGGGCTGGAGGCGTTCAGCGTGGCCGGGGGCCTTGTGGTCGCTTACCTGAACGAGCACGTCAAGCCCACCCTTGAGCAGTTGCGCGCCATGGTCGCGCTGGAGCCTGGTCGTCTGGTGGTGCTTGAGGATGCTTTCCAGGGTGATGACGTGCTCAAGACGAATCTGGTTCAGGAATGCCGCTCCCATGGCGTGGACTTGTGGACGGCCTAAGAGGGAGTGGGTGTGATGCGTTTTCAGTTTGATCCTCATCAGCCTTATCAGGCTTCCGCTATCGAAGCGGTCACGGAGTTGTTTGATGGGCAGCCCGCGGACGCGGACCAGTTGGTGACCACCTTCCGGCTATTACCGTCCGAGCCTGCCTTGTTTGACCAAGGCGAAGTGTCTGGTCAGGTGAGTTTGGATATCGCTGCCGAGGTCGGCGCAGTGGGTAACAATCTGGTGCTGGATGAGGACACGATCCTGGCGAACTTGCAGCGGATCCAAGACCGTAACGGTCTGGAGAGTGCTCAGGCACTTGCTGATGGTTTGCAGTTTGATGTGGAGATGGAAACCGGTACGGGCAAAACCTACGTGTATTTGCGTACCGCGTTCGAGCTGGCCAAGCGTTACCGGTTTACCAAATTCATCATTCTGGTGCCGTCGGTGGCGATCCGTGAGGGTGTGAAGACCTCGATTGATTTGATGCGTGAGCATTTCCGCCACTTGTATCCGCAGATCAATATGGATGCTTCGGTGTATTCGGGTGACCGTGCCGAGGAGGTGCGTGATTTCGCGTCGGCGACAAGTTTGCAGTTCCTGGTGATGACGATTGATTCACTGCGTGGGGATAAGAACACGCGCATCATGCACCAGAACAGGGACAAGCTTGCTGGGCTACGGCCTCTGGATTATCTGCGGGCTACTCGTCCAATCGTGATCATGGATGAGCCCCAGAACATGGAATCAAAGCTAGCTCAGTCAGCGGTAGCTGATCTGGACCCGTTGTGCACGCTGCGCTATTCCGCAACCCACCGGGTCACCCGTAACGTGGTGTACCGGCTCGACCCGCTCGACGCCCACCAGCTCGGCCTGGTCAAGACGATCGTGGTCTCGGACGCTCAGGAGCTTGGCGGGAGCGCTAAACCGTATGTGAAGCTGCTTGGGGTGTCTCGTGACCCGTTCAAAGCCTCCCTGGAGTTGGTGTGCCGTAAGAAGGACGGCTCGTATGTCAAGCGCAAAGTGACCGCCACGCAGGGTGATGACTTGGAGCGTGTCTCTGGCGGTAACCCGGCTTATGAGGGTAACTGGCGGGTGAGCGAGATCAGTGTTGAGCCTGAACGCATCGAACTATCCAACTACGGATACCTGCATGTTGGGGATGAGATCGGCTCGAACCAGGACGCGGTGTTCAGGGAAATGATCCACGAAACCATCCGCGAACACATCCGTAAAGAACTCCAGGTCCACGCCCGGGGTATCAAGGTGCTGTCTTTGTTCTTTATCGACAAGGTCGCCTCGTATCTTGGGGACGGGGTCAACAACCTGGACGCGAACGGTGATTTTGCGACCTGGTTCGATGAGCTTTACACCGAGGAACTGGCTCGCCAGCCCAAGGCCAGGGACATCATGCCTGTTACGGCGTTGGAGGCGCGTAGTGGCTATTTCGCCCAGATGAAGTCTGGTAAGGGCAAGAACGCGGTGATGACGTTCAAGGACTCGTCTGGTAAGACCAAGGCGGATGATGACGCGTATGAGTTGATCATGCGTGACAAGGCCCGCTTGTTGAGTATGGATGAGCCGGTGCGGTTCATTTTCTCCCACTCTGCTTTGCGTGAGGGCTGGGATAACCCGAACGTGTTCCAGATCTGCACGCTGCGTGACATGGCCTCGGAAACCGAGCGCCGCCAGACGATCGGTCGTGGCCTGCGTCTACCAGTGAACCAAGCCGGGCAGCGCATTAGCGATACGGGGCTGGCGCAGTTGACGGTGGTGGCTAACGAGTCGTATCAGGCTTTCGCTTCAGCGCTTCAGAACGAGTACCAGAAGGCTGGCGTGGCGATCGGGTTTGTGCGCAAGCAGGAATTCTCGCGCCTGCCGATCACGGTTGATGGGAAAGAAACCGTTCTGGGTGCGAAACGTTCGGCCGAGATCTGGGATCACCTCCACCGGCGCGTCTTCATTAACGAGCAGGGCGAGGTCCAGGGCAGCTGGGTGCCCGAGCAGCTCGGCTTCACCATCGACCTGCCCGAGCAGTATGCGGAGTACGAGGACGATGTCATCAACATCGTCAACGCGTGCAAGATGGAAACCATCATCAAGCGCAAGCGCAAGCGTGTGGCCCGCAAACTGAACAAGGAGCTCTATGCAGCCCCTGGGTTTGAGGAGTTCTGGGACAAAATAACCCAGCGCACCACCTACCGGGTCAACTTTGAACGCCAAGCCCTGGTGGACGCGTGCGTGAACCGGATCAAGACGGCTCCCAGGATCGAGCCGATCCGTATCCAGATCACGCGCACGAAAATGACGATGACGCGTGGCGGCACCAAGGGCAGCACGCTCGGGTCGCGTGGCGCGAACCTGACCGGCTCCTACCCGCTGCCCGATATCGTGGCCCAGCTACAGGAAGCGACCTCGCTGACCCGAAAAACGATCATTGATATCCTCACCGCTTCTGGGCGGCTTGGGGAGTTTTTGGGTAACCCGAACGACTTCATCAAGATGGCGTCGACCTGTATTCAAGAAGAGCTCGCTCACGTGGTGGTTGAGGGCATCCAGTACGAGAAGATCGGCGGGAGTATCTACGAACTGCGCGAGTTGCAAGAAGACGGCCTTGAGGAGAAAGACCGCTTCCTTGACCAGCTCTACAAGGTGACCAACACGGACAAGACGGACTTTGACTACGTCGTCTTTGACTCTGCGGTCGAGCGTCAGTTTGCCGAGTACCTGGACGGGCGAGAAGACATCCGCTTGTTCATGAAACTGCCGGATAAGTTCCGTATCCCCACCCCTGTTGGGGATTACAACCCGGACTGGGCGATTATCAAGACCGAGGAGGGCCAGGACCGGCTGTATTTGATCCGGGAGACCAAGTCGAGCCTTGATCCGACGAAGCGTCGCCCGGGTGAGAACGCGAAGATTAACGCGGCGATCAAGCACTTCGAAGCCATCGGGGTGAACTACAAGGTCGCTGCCCCGGACAACTGGGGACTGTAACCGTGATGGAGGATGGTGTGCTCAGCGATTACCAGGCCAAGTTCTACGCCTACGAGCTGGATCGCTCCTATGCGAGTGATCATGTGGGCAAACTGGCGGGGCTGCTCTTTGACGCCCAGGTCGAACCTAAACCCCACCAGGTGGACGCGGCCTTGTTCGCTTTGCGTACCCCCTTCACCCCGGGCGTGATCCTGGCCGACGAGGTGGGTTTGGGTAAAACCATCGAGGCCGGGATCGTGATCAGCCAGTACTGGGCTGAACGCAAACGCCGCATCCTCA
>CALHID010000124.1 GCA_938030835.1 uncultured Actinomyces sp.
ACGATCGATGCAAAAGCAACCCAGCACAAACTTGCTGCGAAGAATACTGCGGGTGCGCCCCACCCGTATAGTGCAGCTCCCAACAAAGCAATGATGAGACGGTCCGTCCGCTCAGCAATACCGACCTTTGCGATAACTCCAATTGATTCAGCTCGTGCTCGCGAATAGGACACGGTAGCTGCACCAACGATCGTAATAAGGCCTGCAACGATCGATACAGTCCTCGATGGTGAGCTTTCCATACTGAAAATTGCGAAGGCAGTCAATGAACCGAAAACCGCTCCATCGCCCAGCCTGTCCATTGTTGAATCCAAAAAGGCACCAAATGGCGATGATGTCCCACTCATTCGCGCGAGAACACCATCAATCGAGTCGCAGAAAAGGACAACAGCGAGAGCGATGGCGCCTTGCCAAAGGTAGCCAAAAGGAAAGGTCGTAACAGCAACTGCGATTGTCACAACGGTTCCGACAATAGTCACCATATTGGGAGTAACGTGCGCTGCTACGAGCACTCTTGCGACAGGAGTAAAAATAGCTTTCGTTATCGAGCGTCCGTGGTTACCAAGCACTATTCCTCCGATGATATGGGCCATGCAGCGGCTAAGCGAGCACGCGCATCTTCAAGCAGTTCAGGCACTGCCTTGGTGCGGGCAATGATTGGGAAGAAGTTTGCATCTCCAGCCCACCGAGGAACAACATGCTGATGAAGATGGGCAGCGATCCCCGCACCTGCAACATCGCCTTGGTTCATACCCAAATTGAATCCTGCGGGATTCGCCGTCGCACGCTCCACACGCATCGCAGTGGCCGTCAAACGACCGAGTTCGATACGTTCTTCGTCAGTAAGATCCGTGTAGTCAGAGACATGGCGGTAGGGGCAGACCAAGAGATGCCCGGAGTTGTACGGGAAGAGATTCATCAGAACGAAACAGCTCACACCGCGATGAACGATGAGTCCCTCTTCGTCTGTACGCGATGGTGCAACACAAAAAGGACACTCTTCCGAGGAGGAATCGGCAGGCTTGTGATCGCCATTTATGTAAGCCATCCGGTACGGCGTCCATAAACGATCGAAACCGTCGGGAACGCCTGCAAATGCCCGGGAATCCTCGGTCGGAAGAGTGTCACTCATTGTTATCAGTCCTCAGCGCTGGGATCAGCGTTATTGCGGGTCGCGATGTGGTGAGCAATACGCTCAACCGCCTCGTCAACGGGAACTCCATTGAGCTGAGAGCCATCGCGGAAGCGGAAGGACACTGCCTGCGCTTCTTGGTCTTCCCCGCCCGCAATCAAGGTGAAGGGAACCTTTTGCTTTGCAGCATTGCGAATCTTCTTACCAAAGCGATCATCAGAGTGATCAACTTCGACGCGAATCCCACGTTCACGCAAACGCTGCGCAACCGTATCGACGTACTCATCGAAGGCCTCGGCAACGGGGACCAGGCGCACCTGCACCGGAGAGAGCCATGCGGGGAAAGCACCGGCATAATGCTCAGTCAAAACACCGATGAAACGCTCAATCGAACCAAACTTCGCCGAGTGGATCATAACCGGTTCGCGGTGGCTTCCGTCAGGAGCTGTGTACTCGAGTCCGAAACGGTGCGGCTGGTTGAAGTCGTACTGAATCGTCGACATCTGCCAGGTACGACCGATTGCATCCTTAGCCTGAATCGAAATCTTCGGGCCGTAGAATGCAGCACCGCCCGGATCGGGAACGGTCTGCAGACCGGTCTCTTCTGCGCAGCGACGCAGAATTTCAGTCGCTTCTTCCCACTGTTCATCCGTGCCGATGAACTTATCCTTCTTCTTTCCATCGGTATCGCGGGTGGAAAGCTCCAGATAGAAATCGCTCAGCCCAAAGTCCCGTAGAAGCTTCAAAATGAAGTTCAAAAGATGCTTAATCTCATCCGCTGCCTGCTCGGGCATCACATAGGAGTGCGAATCATCCTGGGTGATGGAACGAACGCGAGTGAGTCCCTGAAGAACACCGGACTTCTCATTTCGATACACAGTACCGAATTCGAAGAGGCGCAGAGGAAGCTCGCGGTACGAACGGCCCCGGCTCCTGAAGATCAGGTTGTGCATTGGGCAGTTCATTGCCTTGAGGTAGTACAGCTGGCCGTCATCATCCATCGGAGGGAACATGCCATCCGCGTAGTACGGAAGGTGTCCCGAAGTATGGAAGAGTTCTTCCTTCGAGATGTGCGGGGTACCCACGTAAAGGAAGCCATTTTCAATGTGGGCCTCACGGACGTAGTCCTCCATGACGCGCTTGAGGACGCCGCCCTTGGGATGGAAAATCGGCAATCCCGCACCCAGCTCTTCTGGGAAGGAGAAGAGATCAAGTTCGGCACCGAGGCGACGGTGGTCGCGTCGTTCCGCTTCCTTAAGTCGTTCTTGGTAAGCGACAAGGTCGTCTTTCGAGGCCCAGGCAGTTCCGTAGATTCGCTGCAGCTGGTCATTAGCCTGGTCACCGCGCCAGTAAGCGGACGAAGACTTGGTCAACGCAAATCCATTGCCGATGAGTTTTGTCGAAGGCAGGTGGGGTCCACGGCAGAGGTCTTTCCATGCGGTGGTTCCATCACGGCGGACATTGTCGTAAATGGTGAGTTCCGAACCGCCAACCTCGACGGAGGCCTCCTGCGCTCCCCCGCCCTTGGTGCTAATCAGCTCAAGCTTGAAGGGCTGATCAGCAAGTTCTTCGCGTGCTTCTTCTTCAGTGACAACACGGCGACGGAAAGCCTGGCCTTCCTTCACAATGCGCTTCATGCGTTTTTCAATATCGCGCATGAGCTCAGGGGTGACGGAATCAATATTCCCGAAGTCATAGTAGAAGCCGTCAGTGATGAAGGGGCCAATTCCCAAATTGACATCGGGGAAGATCTCTTGGACTGCCTGCGCCATAACGTGAGTGCAGGAGTGACGCAGGATCTCTAGGCCTGCTGGGGAATTCAGAGTGATTGCTTCAACAGTTGCATCGGCAGGAATTTCGCGGGAAAGATCCCATGCGTTCCCGTCAACCGTCATAGCGACGACATCACTGCGGGATCCGTAGTACTGCGTTCCGGTGCAGCCTTCTTCAATTTCGACCGCAACACCATCAATAGTTGCGTTGATAACAGGCACGAGCTGTGCTCCTTCGGGTTCTGGCGACTTGCGCCATCTCTACCCACTGACTGCACGCATACGATGGCGTGTCAAACGCTCTTTCGAGAATCAGCAGGCTTGGACCCTTCTATCGTAGCCGCCTCGTCCCAATGTCACGAACGAAGAGCACGCTTAATTGAGAGCAGATTTCGCAAACCTGCATACAGACGCGGGCGAAGAGGCAGATCCCATGCTCCCGGGACGTCTGTATACCCCTGAGCGAAACTCAACTTGTATTTCCCGACTGTAAATAGTTCGGGAACCCGAGGTGAGTGAATTCCCATCAGGTCGATACCGCCATTGACGTCAAGCTCAGGTCCCAAGATGATGGCACACTGAACATCAAGCTCAGGCATTGCTCCCAATTTACGGGCCTTCGCGGTCGTTGCGCCGTAATAGCATTCAGCCTGACGGTCGTTGATAAGGATCAAATTCCATGCGACCACTTCCCCATCGACTCGAAGCACGAAGAGGCGCGAATGCTCAGGGCCAAGGACTTTCAGCATTGTTGAGTACACCTCAGCCGGGTGAGGACTGAAACCGTCGCGTTCGGCGGTCTCTTTTAGTACCTCGTAATACTCAGTGAAATCTTGCGCAGCCTGATCGTGCTCGTCAGCGATCGTTGTTTGAACTTCAGACAATGCCTTGCGCGAACGCCGAAGCTGACGCCGACCTTCCTTCGTCATATCCCCAAGGATCTTTTCCTCATCACCGCCATAGGAGCGAATGATAACGGTGCGGTCATAGGTAATAATCTGCATGACATCGCGAAGGTCAGTGTCATTGAAGATCGCATTCAGGCGAATAAAAACGACCGATGAGTCTTTCTGACGAACGTACCGACCAAGTGCATCGCGGAAAGCACGTTCGCGGCTTGGTGTTGCCTCTTTAAGCCACACCGGTCCGTGTTTTGCCCACAGGTAGCGCGCACCTCGCATTGAGTACTCATAGAGCGCAACAAGAGCAATGCGCTTGCCATTTTCTGAATACTCGAAACGTCCCCAGAGCTTGCGCCCCTCAACGGCCTCGTACTGTTCCCAAATTGCGGACTGTTCAATGGGCAAAGGAGTCACTCCGGCAGCGCCAATTCGCATTTCCTCAGCAGTGATCTCGCGAAGCTGTGTATCTGTCATAAGAATAGTCCCCTTAGAATGAACGGTCGTTCGCTTGAGGGTAGTACCTGTGGAACTTTCGGTAGTGATTGAGCTTTTGCAGGTGAAGAGTCAGCGAGCGGCGTAGATCCGAATCAGCTGAGTAGAAGAGCGGGTCGAAACGCTTCCCCTCTCGAATCAAACTACGTACTCGCTGGGCAAGTTCGGGCTCTCGGATGTAACGCAAGAGCAATCGATCAGGAACCATCGAATAGAGGATTTCCTCGTTTACTTCTTCAGGGCTGCGTTCCACACCACGAACAAGATCATCAACCATTGGAATCATGGGGTTATGTCCCGCCGCAGTCATGTACCACGAGTTCCGCCCGATTCGAGGATTCACTTCAAAGAAGAGCGCGCGACCATCACGGGGATCAATCTTCACATCGAAGTTCGCGAAGCCACGATAGTTAGCTGCTTCAAGAATGCGTCGCGCATCCTCCCACAACTGAGGAAAGGCCTCGGTGATCATTGCAACGGGATTACCGATCATGGTTGGCGCATGATCTTCCAAGAGGACGCGTGCGGAACCAATCAAAGTCATATGCCCGTGGGAGTCGACATATGCGGTCACTGAACGCATCTGTGTGTTATCTCCAGGAATTAGCTCCTGAACAACAAAGTCACCACGGAAGCCAACACGTCCCAAAAGATCCCAGAGGTCGTTGAGTTCCTCTTGGCTCTCGACAAACCAGATCTTGCGTTTTCCTTCGAATTCCAGGGCGTCATAATCATTTCCGCGCGCAGCTTTTGCCACCACGGGGAAAGTAAACGGAATCTCGGGACGTACAGGGGCCTCGGCAGAAAAATCACGGAAGGACACCACGCGCGTCGCCGGCGTCGGCACTCCCAGCTCATCACAGAGCTGAGCAAAAGCGCCCTTATCTGTCACGCGATTGATAACGTCCATCGAAGGAAATGGGAGTGCGTAATTTTGGCTCAGAGCATCCCAATGACGCGCAACAAATTCAGAATGAAGGTCATGATTAGCAACTAGGACCAGAGCACGATCCGCATAGGTATCGGCGAGTTTCCCAAGCGTTGCCAGGAGTTCCTCATCGGCCGCATGCGCAACGATAGGCTCAACCCGACAAAAGGCAGATCGCGAGATCGCAACAGTCGGCGCATGAGACAGCACAATCGAGTTCACACCGTAGGCCTCGTGGAAAGAACGCGCAAGAGCATAAACTCCAAAATCTCCGCCCAAAAGTACAGGCTGCACAACAGGAGCATCGGCCACAGTCATTGCTTCTCTTTCCTCTGGTACAGGTGAACCCCTCCAGCATAGCGGAAGGGGTTCACGGACACGTCACTACTCGCTCAGACGTTAAAGCCAATCGCGCGAAGCTGCTCGCGGCCATCGCTCGTAATTCGATCAGGTCCCCAAGCGGGCATCCAGACCCAATTGATCAAGACATCATCTGAGAGCGAGGCCAGTACCATCTGAGCCTGGCGCTCGATAATGTCAGTCAGGGGGCACGCCGCTGAGGTCAAGGTCATGTCAATGACAATTGAGTCATCCGCCGAGACCTTGACACCGTAAACCAAACCAAGGTCAACAATATTGATGCCTAGTTCGGGATCGATGACGTCCTTGAGTGCCTCAAGAACATCAAGGCCGGCAATGCTCCCGCCTTCAATGATGTCAGTTCCTTCGACATTGAATACATTCGCCGAGGCCGCATCGGGTGCAGAAGCAGAACCCTGCTCGGGAGTGGCAGAGCTTGCAACTGCAGAAGGCGCAGGGGCAAAGCGCTGCTCGACAGCATCAGTTTGTGCCATCGGGTTGGAAGAGGTATCCATTACTCGTTTTCTCCTGCAATATCGGTTCCGAGCTGCGCGAGAGCATCGCGCAATGCATACCATCCAAGGAGTGCGCATTTCACACGATTCGGGAACTGCGAGGTTCCCTCCAATGCAGCAGCATCACCA
>CALHID010000125.1 GCA_938030835.1 uncultured Actinomyces sp.
AATGTGGGCCCTGGATCAGGGCCCACATTTTTATGCTGTCAATCAGTGCTGCTGCTTCAGTGCTGCAAGACGAGCTTCGATTTCAGCCTGAGAAGAATCGGTCTCCAGCTCTGCGAACTGTGAGTCGAGCGAGGAAGTGGCAACCTCAGCCTTGCCCTGGGCCATTGCCTCGGTTCGACGAACCTTGTCCTCGAAGCGAGAGAGCTCAGAGGTCGGGTCAAGAACATTGATCGAGGCAACTGCATCCGAAACCTGTGCCTGTGCCTCGGCGGCCTTCTGGCGTGCAACCAGCTGATCGCGCTTGGTCTTGAGCTCGCTGAGCTTGTCCTTCATCTGGACCAGACCGTTCTTGAGCTTGTCGACGACCTCGCGCTGAGAAGCAATCAGCGGCTCAGCGTTCTTTGCTTCACCTTCGAACTGAATCTGCTTGCCGATGGCAACGCGAGCCAGATCGTCCCACTTCTGTGCGCCGGCCTGGTCGCCGGCTGCGCGCATTTCCTCTGCCTTTGCCGAGGCCGCGGCTGCCTTGCGTCCCCAATCTGCAGCTACAGTGACGTCCTCATCGTGGTCCTTCTCGGCCAAACGGAGGTTACCGACGGTCTGTGCGACTGCGGTCTCTGCTTCTGCGATCGAGTTCGTGTAGTCGCGAATCAGCTGATCAAGCATCTTCTGGGGATCCTCGGCGCGGTCGAGGAGCGCATTGATGTTTGCCTTTGCGAGCTGAGAAATACGTCCAAGGATGGTTTGCTTTTCCGCCATTGTTTCCTCCTTTGGGAAGCGGGAAAAATTATGGTTGAACTATATCCTATTTTAGAAAGATCCGGTGTGACCTGATCCGTTGGAGCCGCCAAAGCCCCCTCCGCCGAAGCCGCCACTAAAGCCTCCGCCGAAGTTTCCTCCGCTGGAACCGCCCCAACTGGAGCCGCCCCCGCCCCAATCGTGTCGACGTGAACTTCCTCCGTTGAGCATTCCATTGAGAACGGACCATACAAGCATGCTGCCCAGCCCAATCCCGTTGACGATTGAGTCACCCGTTGTGGAGCTTTGGGGAGCGTTCAGGGGAGCATTGATTGCTGCCTGCGCGTAGGTGATTGCGGTTCGCGCTTGACCGGCAGCGGTCTCGTCATTGCCTTGATCGTGATAGGAGTGCGCACTTTGAAGTGAGGACTGTGCAAAGGAAAGATTTGAGCGCGCATCGAAACCAACCAGCGTGCCGTGGCTTGTCACGTGTTGACTTGCGCGCGCGACATCGGAATCAGCCTGAGCCAAAAGTGCGTCAATTCCTGACTCAGCACGTTGGCTGCGCTCTTCTGCACTACGTAAGGGAGCCAAGGCCTCGTCAAGGGCGGCTTCCGCAACACGCAGGGATTCAAGCGCGACTAAAGGATCACCCTTCCCGTTTTGCGCGGCATTACCAGCGTTAATTGCTTCTTGAGCGGAGGCAACCAGCTGCTGGAACGCGATCGGATCCGCGTGAAGGCGAGTCACATCGGAAATATCCGAGGTGATTGAGCCGATTGCAGCGGTCAGAAGTTCCGAAGAGCGTGAAAGTTGATCGGGGGCTTGGGAGATGGCTTCCAGCTGATGGCGTGCCAGTGCCAGAGCACGACGTGCAACTTCGAGGATCTGAAGTGCGTTCTGGCCGTTGCTCTCGTTTGCTAGAGCTTCGTTTGCGCTGCTCTCAGCCTGATCTAAGAGCGCGCGGGCCTGGTCGGGACGCCCCTTGAGGGAGGCGACGGCCTCGGGAGAATAGGCGAGCTGGAGGGTTTGAAGGTCCTTCTCTGCCTGATCCACTTGAGTACGGGTCTGCGCAATCATCTCGAGCAACTCGCGGGCTTGCTGGCCGACATTTGCAACCTGGTTACGGCGCTGAGTGAAAGCATTCTTCTCCGCAACCAACTGGTTCATTGCAACGTTGAGTTTCCCGACAAACTCTTGGAATTCGTAGGGAGAGCGCGGGTGGCTTCCGTCCTCGTTCTCGCGCTGCATGGTGAAACCCTTATTAACCAGTTCTCGCGCCGTTTCAAGCGCCGCAGAGTAGGACTTGACAGACTCTGGGCCGAATTGAGCCTGGGCGAATTGGATTTCGTCGTCGCTCGCTCGAACGATGTCATCTGCGTCCAGCAGAAGGCGTGCAAGATCCAAGGTCTGCTGAACATGCTCCTGAGCCTGATTACGGACGACATTTTTGTGTGTCTTGCGTTGAGAGCGCATAACAATAAACAGAATTACGAGGATGATAGCGGGAAGCAGAAGGAAGGGAGCCATTGCACCGATGGCGATGGCCAGTGAGCTCGAGTTTCGCTTGGAGCTGTGAGAAGTCGTCGCGGCGGATTTGGTTGCCGTCGGCGAGGCCGTGATGGATTTAGTTGTTACTCCCACTTCCAGATCGGTGACGAAAAGGCTGAGGCCAGTAGCTAAAGTTGATTCGTCCAGAGGATCTGCCTTGCTCAGCACTTCCCTTAATCCCGAGAATGCGCTCACAACCGTCGCATCATCGATTCCTTTTTGATTTGAATTGCCGCAGGTGGCCGTCTGGCGTTCTTGCGTTGCGATCACTAAGACCAGTGACGAACTGGATAGACCCGATCGGGTGCCAACTGTATTGCACCATTCAAGAGGGGCTGTTCCTGAAAAATCTGGGACGACCACGATGTAGGTATCCAGACCTTTTCTTTGAAGGGTGCGCAGTTCGGTGTTGATGGATTGGACTGAGTTTTCAGACAGGAACGAAGCCGTATCCGTCAGGTTTGTTGTTACGGTCACCGGTGAATCGGCTCGCGCAATTCCGGCAGGTAGACACGTCGCGACAAGCACCGTAGCAAGTGCGGCAAGAAAAGCCATACACCGGGAGCGGAAAGCGTGGTAAAACATAGCCACTAGTTTACGGCTAAGAAGCGTTTGATTGACGCGCCATCTATGATGGAGGATACGTCCTTAGCCGATGACACAGGAAGGAGTGCACAGGATGCCCACTGGTAAGGTGAAGTTTTTTGATGCTGAGCGCGGTTTTGGCTTCATTATGGGAGAAGACGGTGGTCAGGTTTTCCTGCACTCTTCCGCGCTGCCTGAAGGAGTGACGCCTCGTCCCGGAACTCGTGTTGAATACGGAGTTGCCGATGGACGCAAGGGGCCGCAGGCGCTGTCGGTTCGTATTATTTCCACGCCGCACTCCGTGGCGCGTGCCCAACGACGCAAGCCCGAAACTATGGTGCCCGTCGTCGAAGACTTAATTAAACTGCTCGATGCCTCTTCTGAATCTTTGCGCCGCGGACACTACCCGGAAAATGCGGCAAAGATCGCGAAGGTCATGCGGGCCGTTGCAGAGGATTTTGATGCCTGAAAAAACTGCGTCCGCGCGTGGGCGTATGGATCAGCAGCTCGCTCAAGCGGTGGACTTTGCGCGTGAAAACGCGGTCGAAGTCGGGGGAGAAGCCTCGGTAGGAGAGCACCTCTCTTTCGAAATGGATGCCGAGCGCCTTGGCACCCACTACTTCGCCTGTAACGACGCCGGTTACGTCGGCTGGCGTTGGTCGGTTACCTTGACGCGCGTTCCGCGTTCGCGCAAGATCACGGTGTGTGAGGTTGATTTGGTACCCGGTTCTGGCGCGCTTTTGGCACCCGAGTGGCTGCCGTGGGAGGACCGCCTACAGCCAGGTGATATCAGTCGCGAGGACGTTCTGCCGTATCGTGACGACGATGATCGCCTGATCTCGGGCCTTGAGGACACCGGTGAGGATCCGGATTTGCCAACGGATCGCGAGTTGGGATTGGGACGCGCACGCGTTCTTTCCGATAAAGGTCACGATGATGCTGCAAAGCGCTGGTATGCCTCGGATCGCGGTCCTAAGCGTGGCCGTCGCCCCAAGCAGACCTGTTCGACCTGCGGCTTCCTCATGAAGATGTCCGGTTCGATGCGCCTGGTCTTTGGTGTCTGTGCAAATGAATGGGCACAAGATGATGGCTGTGTTGTGAGTTTGGATCACACCTGCGGTGCACACTCTGAAACTGATGTGCCCAACAATGGAACGGATTGGCCCGTTCGCCCCTCGCGTATCAACGATTTCCTCGTTGAATCCGAGCGGATCGGGTCCTGAGAAACGAAACTGGTTCTAAATAAGAACTATAAGCAGGTCAACCTGGGAAAGCCAAGTGCATCTCGCTGAATGATAAGCGCTTCACTTTGAGCGTTTTTTCAGCGAATATGTGGGGAGTGAGCACACAAGAGAAAGCGCCATCGAGCGCAAAGCCACTGAATTCCATTGACACTTTCTTCCACATCACTGAACGTGGATCCACAATTGGTCGCGAAATCCGAGGTGGCGTGGTCACCTTCTTCGCAATGGCCTACATCCTTGTTGTTAACCCATCGATTCTTTCGGCCGCTCTGCCTCAAGACGGCTCCATCACTCCCGCAGGAATTGCTGCAGGTACCGCACTTGTCGCGGGCATCATGACCATCCTCATGGGTGTTGTCGCGAACTACCCGCTGGCGCTGGCTGCAGGTCTTGGCCTGAATGCAATCGTTGCCTTCACCCTGGTCCTTGGTTCGGGTCTTAGCTTCCAAGAGGCCATGGGCCTGATCTTCTGGGAGGGTATCCTCATTACCCTTCTCGTTCTAACAGGGTTCCGAGACGCAGTCTTCCGCGCAGTCCCGTACCAGATCAAGACCGCTATCTCTGTAGGTATCGGTCTTTTTATTACCCTGGTTGGCCTGATTAACGCGGGTATCATTCGTGCAGGCGCAACCCCGGTTCAGCTTGGTATTAATGGCTCCCTGCAGGGATGGCCGACCCTGGTCTTCGTTGTTGGCCTTGGTCTGACCATCATCTTGTACGTGCGCAAGGTTAAGGGCGCTATGCTCATCGGCCTTATCACCTCGACGGTTTTGGCCGCGATTCTCCAGCTTTTCGTCCACCTTCCCGTGCGCAGTGAGGGCTCTCCGACCGGTTGGGGACAGACCGTTCCAGCACTGAGCGGCTCTCCGATTTCGATCCCCAGCTTTAACTCGCTCTTCCAGATCAATTTCTTCGGAGCTTTCGGGAAGCTTGGCGTTGTTTCGGTTGTTCTGCTGATCTTCTCGCTGATGCTTGCAGACTTCTTTGACACCATGGGCACGATGGTTGCTGTTGGTGCCGAGGGTGGTCTTCTGGACGAAGGCGGCAATCCTCCTCACTCCAGCCGTATTCTGCTCATTGACTCCTTGGCTGCTGCTGCAGGTGGTCTGGGTGGTGTCTCTTCGAACACCTCCTACATTGAGTCGACCGCCGGTGTTGGCGAGGGCGCGCGTACTGGTTTGGCCTCGGTTGTCACCGGTGTCCTCTTCCTGCTGTCCACCTTCCTTTCACCCCTGGTTCAGCTTGTTCCGACCGAGGCCGCCTCGACCGCTCTGGTCTTCGTTGGTTTCCTCATGATGGCTCAGGTTCTCGAGGTTGATTGGAAGGATCCGGAGTACGCAATCCCCGGCTTCTTGACCATCGCCTTCATGCCCTTCGCCTACTCGATCTCGGTGGGTATCGGTGTTGGCTTCATCGCCTACACGGTCATTCAGATCACCCTGGGCAAGGCTCGTAACATTCACCCGCTTATGTGGCTGACTTCGATCCTCTTCGTGGTCTACTTCCTCTTGGGTCCGATTCGGGCCGCTTTGGGAGCCTGATCCGTTATTCACCTTTTGTGGGGGCTGGCATGTGTCGGCCCCCACACGTGTATTTGGGCGTATCCTCAAAAGCAGTGTCGAGCGATGTGGGGGCTTTTGTGTCACGAACTTTTCAGTCATTTGAGTACCGGAGTTTCCGGCATTGGTTTGTCGCCAATGTGCTGGCTGCTTCTGCCCAGTGGATGCAGCGCGTTGCTCAGGACTGGCTTGTTTTGACCGTATTGACGCAGAACTCGTCTTTCCAAGTCGGTGTCGTCACGGCTCTCCAGTTCCTCCCCATTCTTCTTTTGAGTCCCTATGCGGGCGTCGTGGTCGACCGTCTCGATCGCAAACGAATCATCCAGGTCACCCAGACATCTTTCGGCGTTTTTGGCCTGCTCTTGGGAATTATGGTTTTTACGGGGCATGCGCATCTGTGGTTGGTCTATGGCTTAGCCTTCGGTGGGGGAGTCGCCGCGGCTTTTGATTCTCCTGCACGCCAAGCCTTTGTTTCCGAGCTTGTCCCCGCTTCATCGATTACGAATGCTGTAGCGCTCAACTCCGTTGCTTTTAATTTTGCCCGTCTGGTAGGCCCCGCAATTTCGGGCCTGATGATTGATTGGGTGGGCGAGGCCTGGGTCTTCTTTGTGAACTCGGGAATGTTCCTGATTGCCGCGATGTTCACGACATCAATTCGCCATAAGGATTTAGTGCCTCGTCGGCCGGTTCCTCGGAAGAAAGGGCAGCTGCGTGAGGGGCTTGTGTATTTACGAGGCCGTCCCGATCTTATTCTGATCATTGTCGTAGTTGGTTTCGCTTCGGCTTTGGCCTTAAACCAGCAGCTTACGACGGCTGTCATGGCGACAACGGTATTCCATAGGGGCGCGGGCCAGTACGGTATGTTGAGCGCACTGATCGCAGTCGGATCGTTTTCTGGGGCACTTTTTGCTGCGCGTCGGAAGCTTCCGCGTCTTCGTTTGGTCGTTGGCTCAACTATTGCATTGGGCGTCGTCTCAACGATTCTGGCATTCGCTCCCACTTATGAAACCTATGGGATCATGTGCGTTCCTACGGGTTTTGCCATGATTACCATGCTCACTTCTGCGAACGCGGCGGTTCAAACGACGACTGCGGAAGACGTGCGTGGACGGGTTTTGGCCCTGTATGGCATGGTCGTTATGGGGTCGACACCTATCGGTGCTCCCTTTGTGGGGTGGATTGGTCAGGTGATTGATGCTCGTGCCTCGATTTGGGTGGGGTCAGTCTCGACCCTGATTGTCACAATTATTGCTGCAGCGGTGTGTATGAAACGGTGGGATATCCATCTGCATGTCCGCGCTGGTGCGCATCCCATTGAAATTGAGAACCCGAATGCTCATCACGATCCCTATATGGGGAATTAGAAACATTGGCTTATCTCAATTGATGTCGAAGTTGTCCACCTGACTCCCCATGACGCGCGGTTTTCCAGGCTAATAAACACTAAGGCACGGAAATATGTACTCTGAGGTCAGAAACTACCTATGGAGGAATCGTGAGCGATCTGATCGATACCACCGAAATGTATCTCAAGACGATTTTTGAGCTTGAAGAAGACGGTGTTACGCCTCTTCGCGCTCGAATTGTTGAGCGATTGGGACACTCTGGCCCCACGGTTTCGCAAACAATTGGACGAATGGAACGCGACGGCCTCGTTCATGTC
Source organism: uncultured Actinomyces sp. (assembly GCA_938030835.1). Classification (GTDB taxonomy): domain Bacteria; phylum Actinomycetota; class Actinomycetes; order Actinomycetales; family Actinomycetaceae; genus Pauljensenia. The sequence continues at coordinate 7,341 of CALHID010000125.1, forward strand.
ATGGGTGACCGGCGGCTGGAACTGACGGCTCTGGGGCGTGAACGCGCCATTGAGGTTGTTCGCAAACACCGCCTTGCTGAGCGTCTTTTGACTGATGTCATCGGCTTGGATTGGGCCCACACCCATGAGGAAGCTTGCCGCTGGGAGCACGTTATGTCAGACCAGGTCGAGCAGCGTCTCGGGGAAATTCTTCATAACCCTACGACCGATCCCTATGGAAACCCGATTCCTGGAACGGATGGGGTGTCAGACGGTATTTCGATGGAACTGGCATTGCGAATGGGGGAGTCCAACTCTGGGACGATTACCCGAATCGGTGAACCCATCCAGGCGGAGACGGAAGTGCTGGATGCCTTCGCTCGTTGCGGAGTACGTCCGGGGGCTCGGATTAACTTCGAAGCTGACCCTCGTGAGGTCGTTCTTGAGGTAACTCACACAGCTGATGGGAAGGAATCGGCGCCCGGTCAGGCCGTTCAACTGCCTTTGATGCTCGCTCCGCACCTTTTCATTACGCTTAATTAAGTTCCCTGACCAGCGATTCTGAAAGTAAGCTGCAAAACCTTAAGAAAACCTGTAATATGTTCGTCATCGTTTCGTTACATTGGCGTGACATTTCAGGGGCGGTAGGATAAACTCATACATGGCCGCACTGGCCGACCGTTCTTCGTTAACCGAGGTTGAACCGCGAAGAAATAGGTAAGACGAAGGTTCAACGCGGGGAAACCACTTACGACCCTTGGGTCTTGGGGTGAAGCTTGGGAAACCAAGCCGGGCTCTCCCGCCCGAACCCGACAGCTCACCTCGCAGGTCAAAGAGGAGATTACTTGTGACAACTGGTAAGCCCGCGCCGCGGCACCGCAAGGCACGCCGCCCGATGGCCCCTGTTTTCGACTTGGCTGACACGCTCACCGCGTTCAAGACACCGCTTCGTGGCACCGCTGCTGCGTCGGCCGCTGGACTCGCTCTGACCGCTGTCGTCGGTGGTACTGCAACCGCAGCCCCCACCGTCCATGATGCCGCAGTCGATACTTCGAACAACACCGCGACCGTTCTGCCTACGACGGTTTCGGTCCCGGATATCGCCTGGTCTGCTAGTGACGAAGTTTCTGCTTCGGCTGAAGCTCCGGCTCCTGTTGCAACGACTAACGCTGCTGCTTCCCGCGACTACACTCGCTCGGAAATCGGCACCTCGTCTGCAGCGCTGAACCCTTCAGGTAACGACATTGTGTCGATCGCTCTGTCGCTCACCGGCATTCCTTACGTCTACGGTGGCTCTACCCCCGCGGGCTTCGACTGCTCTGGCTTCACCCAGTACGTCTACGCTCGTGCAGGTATCTCCATTCCGCGTACCTCTGGTGCGCAGGGCGCGGCGGGTACTTTCGTCTCCGCTTCTGAAGCGCGTCCCGGTGACCTTGTGTGGCACGCCTACGGTCACGTGGGCATCTACGCGGGCAACGGAATGGTTGTCGAGGCTACTACCCCTGGTTCTGTGACCAAGGTCCAGCCGCTGTGGGGCAATTACAGCTTCGTGCGCTACTGAGTTTTTGTGTGATAGGGAAGGGGTCGCTTCGGCGGCCCCTTTTCTACATCTGCCCGCACTCCGTGATATTGAGTTTTTCGCTGTGGAATCACTGAAATGCTGACATTTCACGTGCAAATAGGGCAAAATAGTGGTGACGTAATCACGAGGAGGTAGTCATGGGGACATCAGAAGTGATTTTGGTCGGAGTCGATGGCTCAAAGGAGAGCTTCGCAGCAGTCAAGTGGGCAGCCGAGCGTTCAAAGGTTCGTTCATGCAGACTTCACATTATTTGCACTTACGCGGTTGCATCGTATGCTGCGGCAACCCTAGATGGCGGATATGCGGTCCTCGACGATGCAGCTCTTAAAGAAGGTGCGTCGCAGATCGTTAAGCAAGGTGTTGATCTGGCAAAGGAAGTTGGTGCGCCTGAGGTTCACGGCCTCGTTGAGGCCGGCGATCCCGCGGGGATTCTTATCGACATGTCCCGCGAAGTCGACTTGATTGTCGTTGGCTCGCGCGGTGGCGGCGGATTTGCCGACCGCCTGCTCGGCACCGTGTCTTCCGCGCTTCCTGCCCATGCTCATTGCCCGGTTGTTATCGTGCCCCGTCACACCTCCGGTAAGGCATTTACTCCCGTTGAGCGTATTGTCGTGGGTTCCGATGGATCTGAAGGTGCGACCTCGGCGCTCAAGCGTGCGGTTGATGAGGCCGAGCTATGGGATGCCCGCCTGACAGCAGTTGCCGCAGTCCCGATGGCGACGGGGACGACAATGATGGCTTGGTTGCCAGCCAATATTGATCGCGACAAGCTCCTCAAGGATGTCAAGGAAGGTCTTGATAGCGCTGTTGACGCGGCCTTGGACGGACGCCAGCGCAAGGTTGCTCGTCATGCCTTGGACGGCTCTCCCTCATCTTTGCTCATTGAGTTCTCGACTGCCGTCGATTTGGTTGTCGTTGGTACCCGAGGCCGCGGCGGCTTTGCCGGCATCTTGTTGGGTTCCACTTCGCAGACGGTGATCGCGCACTCGACCTGTCCGGTGATGGTAGTTCCATCTGCCCATCATGATGTGTCACCTGATCCTTCGCAGGAGTGGAGCAGGCGCTGACGATACGTTTTAAAGTAGC
>CALHID010000126.1 GCA_938030835.1 uncultured Actinomyces sp.
GCCCCCGCAAGCCGGACTGCCCTGGTCGGCGCCTCCGGAGCGGGCAAGTCCCTCACCTGCGCCGCGCTCGCGGGCATCCTCCCGTCCTCCCTGGAGGTGGCCGGCTCCTTGACCGTTGAGCCCGATGACGCTGACGTAGGCAGCGACCCGAGCGTGAGCTCCCCAGCGGGAGGTGAGGACGGCGGCGTCAACCTGCTGGGTCTGCCCGCCGCCCTGCGCCCCCGGGGCAGCCGCATCGCGCTGGTCCCACAGGACCACTCCACAGCCCTGCACCCGCTCATCGCGGTCGGCCGCCAGATCGCCCTGGCCTCCCAAGCCGCCGGACGCAGCCCGGACGAGGCCCGCCAGCGAGCCACCGACTACCTCTACGCCGTCGGGCTCGACGAGTCCTTCGCCGACCGCGTCCCCGGGCGCCTCTCCGGAGGCCAGCGCCAGCGCGTCAGCCTGGCCCTGGCCCTGGCCGCCGAACCCGCCCTCATCATTGCCGACGAGCCCACCACCGCACTGGACGTGACCGTCCAGAAACAGGTCATCAACCTGCTCAACGAGCTGCGTGAGAAGCTGGGATTCGCAATGATCTTCGTGTCCCACGACCTGGCTCTTGTCGCAGAGGTTGCCCACAACATCACCGTCATGTACGCCGGTCAGGTCATCGAGCAAGCTCCCACTCAGGAACTGCTCACCCACCCGACCCACGAGTACACCCGCGGCTTGCTGGGCGCAGTCCTTTCGATCGAGTCCGGCTCGGGACGTCTGCACCAGGTCCCCGGGACCGTGCCCTCGCCTCGGGACTTCCCGGTCGGCGACCGCTTCGCCCCGCGTTCCTCGCACCCCGACTACGGCCTCGACATCCGTCCGGTCCTCACCGAGGTGGGCCCCGAGCACGTGTATGCGGCACTGCCGCCTCGCGAAGAGGTCCTCGTCTCCAGCGAGACCGTCGTCATTGAAGAAGGTCAGGAGGAAAACTGATGAGTACTGAAACTCCGATCATCGAGCTCAAAGACGTTGAGGTGACCTTCAACTCCCGTACCGGATCACTGTTCAAGCCGAACAAGGTCTACGCGGTTCGCGGTGTTGATATGCGCATCGAGCGCGGACAGACCTTGGGTATCGTCGGTGAATCCGGCTGTGGCAAGTCCACGACCGCAAATGTCATGTGCGGCCTGCAGATGCCAACGAAGGGCCAAGTGTTCTTCAACGGTGAGGAAGTCACCAAGCGTGGTGCGGATGCGCGTAGGCGTATCGGACGAGTCGTTTCCGTGGTTTTCCAAGACCCCGCAACCGCTCTCAACCCGCGTATGCACGTTGCTGACCAGCTTGCTGATCCGCTGCGTGTGCACAAGATTGGTGACGAGGCCTCGCGAGCTAAGCGCGTTCGCGAACTGATCTCCTTCGTGGGCTTGCCCTCGAGCGCTTTGGATGCGCTTCCGGGCCAGCTCTCCGGTGGTCAGCGTCAACGTGTGGCAATCGCCCGTGCTCTGTCCATCGGTCCCGATGCGATCATCGCTGACGAACCGACCAGTGCTCTGGACGTCTCGGTTCGCGCTCAGATCCTGAACCTGCTCACGGACCTGAAGAAGGAACTGGGCTTGGCGATGGTCTTCATCTCGCACGATATTCAAACTGTTCGCTACGTTTCTGACCGGATCGCTGTGATGAATGGCGGAAAGGTCGTTGAAGAGGGACCGGCAGCTGAATTGCTGGCGTCCCCGAAGGATCCCTACACCCGCAAGCTCCTGGGGGCTGCACCCTCGCTGCTGCATCCAACACTCGGAGGAGAGAACTAATGAGTTCACAGATTCGCGGCGTTGTCCCGCCGTTGGCTATCCCGCTGAAGAACGGCGAGCTGGACGTTGCCTCGCTGGAGCGTCACATCAATCGCATGATTGGTGCGGGCCTGAACGGCCTCTTTGTCTCCGGCTCGACCGGTGAGGTTGCATTCTCGACCTCCGAGCGTCGCCAGCAGATCCAGCGCGAGGTTGTTCGCATTGTCGACGGCCGCGTTCCGCTGCTGGTTGGTGTGATCGATACCGAAACTGAGCGTGTCATTGAGAACATCAAGGCAGTTGAAGAAATCGGTGGAGCTCTGGGCGTCGTTGCAACCGCTCCCTTCTATGCGCTGGGCGGCCAGGCAGAGATCGAAAAGCACTTCCGCATCCTCAAGGAGAACACCAACCTTGAGCTGTGGGCCTACGACATTCCCGTCTGCGTCCACACGAAGCTGCAGAACGATCTTGTTCTTCGCTTGGGTAAGGAAGGTGTTCTTGACGGCGTTAAGGATTCCTCCGGTGACGATGTGGGCTTCCGCTGGCTCTCCCGTGCGAACGAGGCTGCGGGCCACCCGCTTCAGCTGCTGACCGGCCACGAAGTGGTTGTCGATGGTGCTTACATGTCGGGCGCAGATGGCTCGGTCCCCGGACTGGCCAATGTTGACCCCGATGGCTACGTCCGTCAGTGGCAGGCTTTCGAGCGCGGTGACTGGGAAGCCGTGCGCGCCGAGCAGGATCGTCTTGCGGACCTCATGCGCATCGTTTTAGTGAAGGGCGTTCAGGGCTTCGGCGCTGGCGTTGGTGCCTTCAAGACTGCTCTGCAGCTTCTGGGGGTCTTTGATTCCAACGAGATGCCGCGTCCTGTCGCTACCCTCGAAGGTGACAACGTCGAGCACGTTGCTTCCGTCCTGCGCGAAGCTGGCTTGCTTTCCTGATCATCAGCGAGGCCGAGGTGGTCCTCCTCTCGCGTACGCGCGAGCGTGCGCCCGCCTTGGCCTCGCTGATTAACATTTTCATCCGTTATTTATTGGAGAACTTTCATGACTACGCTCCTCGCCCTTGATATCGGCGGAACCAAAGTCGGTTGGGGCATTGTCGAAGTTGGACAAAACTATACGGTTGTTGAGCGCGGCTCAATTCCCACCGAGGCTTCCCGTGGGGGCACCGACGTCGCCGAGCGAATCTGCTCGCTGGCCTCTTCTCTCAAAGAAGCTCACCCCGAGGCCTCGGGAGTCGCGATTGCTTCTGCTGGGGTTGTCGACCCCGTTGAGGGAAAGATTGTCTCCGCAACCGACATCATGCCCGGGTGGGGAGGAACCCCTCTGGGGAAGCTTGTTGAGGAACGCACGGGACTTCCTGTGCGCGTCCTTAACGATGTCCACGCACACGGTCTGGGCGAGGCAACCTTGGGAGCCGGACGCCCCTATTCCTCAGTCCTCTCGATTGCAGTCGGTACAGGAATTGGTGGTGCTCTGGTCGAAGACGGCCATGTCACTTTTGGCTCCCGAGGGATTGCCGGGCACGTCGGTCACATCCATCACCATTTCGCCCCCGATATGGTGTGCTCCTGCGGCCGGCTTGGTCACATCGAAGCATTCTGCTCCGGGTCAGGAATTACGGCCTGGTACAACTCGCTGCGTCCTCAAGATGCTCCCGAAATTGATGGCGGTCGCGCGCTGCAAGAACTCGCCGATGCGGGCGACCCGCTGGCTAGCGCCTGCTTCTCGCGCTCTGCGTACGCACTGGGCGAGGCCACGGCCTCGTTGGTCAACTGCGTGGACCCCGCAGCGGTCATCATTTCTGGCTCGATGACTCGTTCGGGAGATATCTGGTGGGATGGTCTGCGTGAAGGTTTCGCGGCCAGCGCGATGACTCCCGTTTCTGATACACCGATCCTCATTGGTTCCCTGGGCGGCGATGCGCCGCTGCTCGGAGCTGTTTCATTCTTCCTCAACGCATAGGAGAAACCATGCATCCGCTTATTGCCGGCCTGAAGGGGAAGCTCATTGTTTCCGTTCAGGCTTACCCGGGAGAGCCCATGCGGCACCCCGAAACCATGGCGCAGATCGCGCGCGCTGCCGAAATCGGTGGGGCCGCTGCAATTCGCTGCCAAGGTCTGTCTGATATTTCCGCAATCAAGGGGCGCGTGGATGTACCCGTCATTGGTTTGTGGAAGGAAGGCCACGAAGGCGTCTACATCACTCCTTCGCTTCGCCACGCTCGCGCGTGCGTGATGGCTGGGGCCGATATTGTCGCTCTGGATGCGACCGGTCGTCCGCGCCCTGACGGTCGTAGTTTTGCCGAAACCGTTGCGGCTCTTCGCGAAGAAGAGACTCTGGTCATGGCTGACTGCGGATCTTTTGAAGATGCGCAGCGAGCCGTTGATGCCGGTGTCGATATTGTTTCAACGACTCTTGCTGGCTACACCGGCGATCGCCCGAAGACCGATGGCCCTGACTTGGAGCTTCTCGAGCAGACGGTGCAGGCATTCCCGGGTGTTCCCGTGATCTGTGAAGGGCGTATTCACACTCCGGAGCATGCCGCAGCTGCCATGAAGCTCGGTGCATTCGCGGTGATCGTTGGTACCGCAATTACTCACCCGATATCGGTTACGGGTTGGTTTAAGGCTGCCGTCGAAAACTGACTTTTCTTCCGAATTTCAATCGGTGTCCGTGTGGAGCTATTTCACACGGACACCTCTTTTTTGGGCCTTTAAGCGCGGGCCTATCGACGAGTAAAATTTCGAACCATGTCTATTCCCTCATCGCGTGCTCACAGTGCTCTTCGTGCGACCTTTGTGGTCTATGCGGGCCTAGGTTTCGCAACCTCAGCATGGCTGTCACGTCTACCTGATGTGCGCGATCATCTGGGATTGACTCCGGGCACAATCGGCATGATGCTGCTGATTGCCTCGCTTGGTTCTTTGCTGACCTTGCCTACCTCCGGCCCGATCGTCATGAAGATCGGTGCGCGCTGGGCTGGGCGCATCGGCGTGTCTATCTGGGCTTTGGGTATCGCCGGAGCAGCGACAGGAACGCTTGCGAATTCTCTCGTGCTCTTCACCGGTTCCCTCGTTTTCATGTCCGCTGGGACGGGCCTGTGGGGATCAAGCATGAACATCGAGGCTGGCCTCGTGCAGGCTGCTGTGCGGCGCCTCGTTGTTCCGGTGATTCAAGCGATGTACGCCGTCGGCATGCTCGGTGGCGCATTACTTGGAGCACTTGCCTCGCGGGTCGGGATTCCGGTCGGAGCGCACCTTTATGGTCTTGCTGTTCTTGAGCTTATTGTCTGCGGTGTTTCCGTTGGCTTCTACCTCAGCCAAGAAGAGGTTGCCACTCTTGAACCCGCTAAGGAAAGCCCTGCGGGCGAAGGGGACGAGGCCTCGGGAACTAATGCGAAGAAGGGCCTGACCCGCTTGGCGTGGCGCGAGCGTCGCACGGTTCTGATTGCCCTCATGGTGATGAGCGGTGGACTCCTGGAAGGCGCTGCTAACGACTGGCTGAACCTGTCGATGGTCGACGGTTATGGTTTTGCGACTTCTTCCGCGTCGGCGATCTTCGCTTTCTTCTTGCTGATGATGACGATCATGCGTTTCGGATCCCCGCGTTTGGAGAGGCGTTTCGGAGCGCCGCATCTGCTCCGATTTACCATGGGCTGCGCGATCATTGGCCTGACGCTTGTCGCTTTTGCTCCGCATCATATTCTGGCGATCGTTGGCGTTGCCCTGTGGGGTATTGGGGCTTCTTTGGTCTTCCCGCTGGGTATTTCCGCCCTGAGCGTTGATCCCGTGATGACGCCTGCGCGAGTCTCGGTCCTCTCGACCGTGAATTATGGTTCGGCGCTCATTGGACCGCCGATTTTAGGTCTTATTGCGGATCACGTTGGCTACCACCGTGCGCTCGTTTTCGTCGTGCTCCCGGTGTGTCTGGCCATCGTGTTGGCCGGCCAGGTTCCGGACCAGCGGGGTAAATCGCGTACCGGAATCCCCGTCGAAGAATAATTTCTGCGTATTTCCATAGATTCTCAGCAGAAGATATCGATTGTGCCTCTTTGCGTCCTAAAATGATGAGGCCGGTTTATCAAGGTCGCATCACCGGTTCTGATGAGGGGACGTAAGCAATGTCGCGTGTAATTGGCTATCGCCGTTTTGGTGGTCCGGAAGTTCTTGAAGAGGAAGAGTGCGACCTTCCGTCCGTTGAGGCTGGGCAGGTCTGTGTTCAAGTGAAGGCCGCGGGTATTAATCCTGTCGACTACAAGCTTTTTGGTGGCTTAACACGGCCGCTTGAGGTTCTTCGCACCATTACGCACCCCTCTCGTTGGTTTGAGAAGTCAGAACAGCGTCCCTTGCGTGGTGTTGGGCAGGACTTTGCCGGCGTTGTTACTGCTGTAGGTTCCGGGGTGAGTAGTTTTGCAGTCGGTGATGGTGTCATCGGGTTGCTGCGTTCGGCTCCGTGGCAAGTTCGCTCAATGGGAGCGCTTGCAACAGAAATTGTTGTATCCCAAGAATTTATTGTTCCAAAGCCAGATTCTGTGAGTTTCGAGGTCGCGGGCGGCTTGGGTGTTGCTGCACAGACCGCGATGGGGGCCCTGCGTTGCGTGGACGCGCATGCGGGCGATGTCATTCTCGTTGGAGGGGCTGCAGGTGGTGTTGGTGGGCTCCTTACCCAGCTCGCCATTTCGCGAGGGGCCCAGGTTATTGCGATTGCAGGTCCGTCTAATGCCGACTACCTGCGCTCTTTCGGCGCGATCCCTGTAACCTATGGCGAAGGTCTGGAAGAACGGGTTCGTCAAGCCGCACCAGGACCGATCACCGCAGCTGTCGACTGCCATGGTGGATATGCAGCACTTGCACACCGCCTAGGGGTTAAAGGTGAGCGGGTTGGAACTATTGTCCCCACTCCTGCAATTCCTTTGCGTCGTGCGCGCTTTACCGGCGGACGTCACGGAAAGATCAGTGATATTGCAGAGGTTGCCGCGCTCATTGCGGATCGGAAAGTATCGCTGACTATCGCACAGACTTACCCATTTGAGCTTGATGAAATTCGCAAGGCATATCGACAGCTGATGGGTGGGCACACTCGAGGAAAGATTGTCATCACGCTCCCCTGATCTTCATGTCCACTGGTGGGTACCGGTTCGGTAGCTGGGCTCACTGAGCGTGCTGCGACTAGGCTTAAGGTATGACGACTCTTGCTGAATTGACGACCTTTCGCGTGGGCGGAGAGGTTTCTCGCCTTGTGCGCGCAACTTCCAGTGAGGAATTGGTTGCTGCCGTTCGCGCGGCCGATGAGGAGCAACGCCAGCTCTTAGTCCTGGGCGGTGGATCAAACCTGCTCGCATCCGATGCTCCATTTGATGGAACTGTCGTCGCCGTATGCCCGGGTACAGAAATTGCGCGCATCGTTGAAGAAGACGCGGCTGATTCGGTGATCGTCCGTGTGTGGGCCGGCACAGTCTGGGATGACTTTGTTGCGTGGAGCGTCGACGAACACTTCTCCGGTATCGAGGCTTTGTCCGGGATCCCTGGAAGCGCGGGGGCATCCCCGGTACAGAACGTGGGCGCCTACGGACACGAGGTTGCTGAAACAATTTACAGCGTCGAGGCCTATGACCGCCTCGAGCAGCGCATCGTTCGTCTGCTCCCCTCCGAGATAGGTTTTGCCTACCGTTCCTCCGCGATCAAGCACAGCATTGGTCAGCCCGGTCTTCCCGGCCGCGTGTGGGGGCCGACGGGGCGTTGGGTCGTGTTGAGCGTCGACTTCCGCCTGGAGCGCTCATCCCTGAGTGCGCCCGTCATGTACTCCGAACTCGCGCGGCGCCTCGGAGTGGGAGCTGGGGAGCGTGCCGAGGCGTCCCTGGTCCGCTCGACTGTGCTTGAGCTGCGCGCGGGGAAGGGAATGGTCTTAAACCCGGAGGACCACGATACGTGGAGCGCGGGATCTTTCTTCACCAACCCCATTCTTCCCGAGGCAGCAGCTGCCGAGCTCCCCGAAGAAGCTCCTCGTTTCCCAGCGGGGGAGGGACTGGTGAAAACCAGCGCCGCTTGGCTCATCGACCACGCGGGCTGCTCCAAGGGTTTCCATCTTCCCGAGGCCGGTGACCCGCCTCGCGCATCCTTGTCGACCAAGCACGTACTCGCGCTGACGAACCGCGGAGGCGCAAGCGGTGCAGACATCGAGGCCTTGGCGCGCGCTGTGCGCGAGCGTGTTTATGATGCGTTCGG
>CALHID010000127.1 GCA_938030835.1 uncultured Actinomyces sp.
CGACGCTCTTGCCGGGCTCGAGGTCCTTGTAGACCTCGAAGAAGTGCTGGATTTCAAGACGGTGGAATTCAGAGACGTCTTCGATCTCGGTACGCCATGCTGCACGCTGGTCGGATGCGGGAACGCACAGGACCTTATCGTCACCGCCCTTTTCGTCGCGCATGCGGAACATGCCCAGTGCGCGGCAGCGGATCACGCAGCCCGGGAAGGTCGGTTCTTCAAGCAGAACCAGTGCGTCCAAGGGGTCGCCGTCTTCACCCAAGGTATCGTCGATGAAGCCGTAGTCATCGGGATAGCGAGTCGAGGTGAAGAGCATACGATCCAAACGGATGCGTCCCGTTTCGTGGTCGATCTCGTACTTGTTTCGGTTTCCCTTAGGAATCTCGATGGTCACGTCGAATTCCATTAGAGCCTCTCCTGACTGGTTGAGTCGTTGATCCACCACGTGGATGTCGATTACGTATTACTACCCCTCGAAGCATTAGGGTTGTTCCTAGACCATTGATGGAAGGACAATCCCCACATGCGACGCGGGACTGCTGCTGCGATTGTAGGCGCTACTAGCGCCGCGGTGCTGATCGCAGCCTATTTTGTGGCAGATGTGCATGATATCGCACCTGGCATCTTCACACTTTCTCAAGCAGCTGCACCATCTGCAGCCCCCACAGCTTCTGCTGTGCCCGCTCCTACATTGAATGTTTCACAGTCGCAGAGGGATAGTCAAGCTCCCACCGCCCAACAGCTCCAAGAAGCGTGGGCTCCCGCGGCCTCGGCAGCCGAAGAAGGCGGTTGGAACGCGTGGGCGCTCGTCGTTGACGCAAACAATGGTCAGACGCTCTTCCAAAGTAATGCGGAAAGTGCCCACACCCCGGCTTCGACCACCAAGATCCTCACGGCCTATACCGCTCTCAGTCACCTGGACCCCAATGCGCACCTGACGACCTCGGTTGCGCAAAGTGATGATGACATCTACCTCGAAGGAGAAGGCGACCTTCTCTTGGGTGAGGGAACCAATTCCCTTGAGGTCAGTGGGCGCGCAGGCCTTGAAACCCTTGCAAAAGACACTGCAAATGCCTTGACCTCTAAGGGAATTTCTCACGTCGAGCTTCACGCAGCTCCCGCGCTCTTTGCCGACACCAAGCGCCCGGCCTCGTGGAGCGAGCAGCAGGTTGCCAGCTATGAGGGCCAGCTTGCTCCCTATGCGATCGATGCGGGTCGCACCTACCCGAAGTCCAATGAGTTCTACACCGACTCGATTTCCAATGTCGCAGAGGTTTTCGCGCAAAAGCTCAGTGAACAGGGGATCTCCGTTGATTTTGGCGTCCGAGGCGCAGCCCCGCAGGGCGCGAACCGCATCGCAAGCCTCGATGAGCAGATTCGCTGGATGCTCTACCACTCAGATAACACGCTCGCAGACCAGTACTGTCACTTTGCAGCGCGCCAGGCCGGGGCCGAAGTGACATTCGATGGCGCGGTCAAGAATCTTGAAAAGACCTTGGTTGACCGCGGAATTCCCACGGATCAGCTCTCGCTGGAGGACTGCTCGGGCCTGTCCTCGAATGACCGGATTGCGCCAAAGACCTTGGCGGCAATTCTTTCCCAGGGTTTCGAGGCCTCGCAGCCCGTTGCGCCACGAGTGGTCCGAAACCTGCCCTGGGCGGGCGTGGAGGGAACCCTCGCACACCGCTTGAATGACGAGGTCGTGGCTGGCAATGCGCAAGCGAAGACCGGCTCTCTTTCGGAGGTCTCTTCGCTTGCCGGCGTGGTATCGACGTCGAAGGGACACCAGGTGATTTTCATTGTCGGTTTCGACAAAGTCCCCGATGACGGCGCGTATTCAACTCGCGGCTATCTGGATAATTTCATCACTGCCATTGCAAAGATGTGAGTGCTGCCAAGTATTCGCTGAGCAGTGCCGGTTCAGCCATGAGTTCAGACGAAAAGGCTGCATACAAGCGCAGAGCAATTCGATAGCATAGAGACATGCCGTTGTATCCCTCACTCACACAGATCGCGCGTCTAAGTGCGATGGGCATGTTTTCTGGACCTCAGGCTTCAGTCTCATCGGCGCAGGCCATTGTCTCGCGTCTTCGTCGCGGGCAAGAATGGGCCTCTGGGCGTCTGCTTTCGCTGATCACTCGCTTCGCTGAGTTTTCCTCTTCCGATGTGCAAGGCAGTGTGCACGTGGATCTGCCGATCATTGAACGTCGCAGCGCAATGATTCAGTGGGCGGATTTCGCCGATGAATGGGGTGTGCGCGCACGTAGCCTTCCCAGCGCAGCCACCCTGTGCACGGCTTTAGGAGTGCTGGCAAAACATTCCCTGAGTGTGAGCGGGCCCAGCGGCGCCGCTGCCTATCTTGTCGCCCCGAATGTTTTAGAAGCGGGTGTGCGCGCCAAGTTTGACCTGGGAGATTGGGCAAAGTGGGTGTCTTTGCGTGCGGGGGTTGACACGTGGCTGTCCATGCGAACGCCTTTTTATCGGGAGTACTGCCGCGAACTTGTCACCGCTGCGCCGATTGATGCAATCGATGCTGAAGAGCTTGCGCGTCAGCTGCTTCTTCGTGAGTGTCTCATCGATGTTTTTATGGATTCATTGACTCCGAAAGATCTGTCTTCGGTCAATTGGATTACTGCGCATCGGCCGGCAGATTTTATGGTCGATGGGGCTCTGATCAGTCTGCTTGGGGGAGTGGCTCCCGAAGGAATTACTCAGCTTCGCCGTGAGATGGCCAATGAAGTCCATCAGATCTTGACCGGCCCCGGTCTTGAATCGATTCTCAACAACCGGATGTGGCCGAGCTTCCAGTGATCACAATTCCCGCTAATCCCAAGGGAGATCTACGTAAGCTCTCGCTGGAAGTACGTCCGCACGTTCAGTGGGCCATGCAGCACTGTGATGCCTTGCTTATCGCTGTATCCGGAGGGGCGGATTCAACTGCGCTCGCGGCGGTCATTATTGATCACTGCCTGCGCGCGGGCTGTACTCCCCACACTTTGACTGTTGATCACGGAATCCGAGCTGGATCGGATATCGAGGCGCGTGAGGTGTGTGAGCGCATGGCTTCGCTCGGTGCTCGCGCCCAGTGGGTGAGCGTCACGCTTGCGGCGGAAGGGGGGCCCGAGGCCTCGGCTCGCGATGCGCGTCGGCGCGCTCTTGCGGACCATGCCAGATCTTTGGGAGGACGCGTTGCGGTCTTCCTTGGGCACACGATGGATGATCAGGCCGAAACCGTGCTTTTGCGTTTGGCGCGTGGCTCGGGAGTTGGGTCATTGAAGGCGATGAGCTTGCGTGATGATGCGGGAGAGATCGTCTGGATTCGACCAATTATAAAATGTCGACGTATTGAGACTATTGGTGTATGTCGCCAGCTTGGTCTTCCCTGGGTCGATGATCCTTCGAACGCGATGGATGGCCCTTGGAGGGCCGCTGATGGAAGTGCGCTACGTCGAAGCGCGATCCGAGAATGTGCACTTCCCAGTTTGCGCAACAGCTTGGGGATCGACCCCGTTCCCGCCCTTGCACGCACCGCGGAGCTTTCCGCAGCCGATGACGAGGCCTTGGATCAGTGGGCGAACCAGGTGTGGACATGCGCGTGGGAAGCAACGGCGCCAAGGGAGGATACGGCCTCGGGAATGGGAATCCTCAAAATCGAGTACCTGCAGCAGATTCCCCAGGCGGTGCAGATGCGCGTCCTTCACCGCTACCTGAGCGCACTTGACGCACCAAGCTACGTGCATCTTCAAGAGGCGCGCGCACTAATCAACCACTGGACGGGACAAGGGCCCATCTCGGTTCCAGGGGGAACACTCTTACGCAAGGGGAAAGGAAAGCAGGCGTATCTCATTGCCATGACACCTGCCGACTCTTCCTTGTTGCGCCAAGAGCGAGAAACTCCGCCATGCTGAGCGCCTCTTCGCGCACATGTGGCACTCTTATAAAGTCGGGACCCGCACAGGAAAGGACATGGGACTGTGGACGCACAGGACATGGGAAACGCACTCGAACGCATTCTGGTTACGGAAGACGAGCTGGCACGCCGGATGGCTGAGCTTGCCGCTGAAATTGATGCCGATTACCAGGGCAAAGAAATTCTTCTTGTGGGTGTCCTCAAGGGCGCGGTCATGGTCGTTGCCGACCTTTCACGCCACCTCCACACTCCTCTCTCGATGGACTGGATGGCCGTTTCCTCCTACGGTGCGGGCACTAAGTCGACCGGCGTTGTCCGTATCCTCAAAGACCTTGATGCAGACGTCACCGGGCGTGATGTCCTGATTGTCGAAGACATCATCGACTCTGGACTGACTCTGTCGTGGCTTCGCGAAAACCTTCTGGCTCGAGGCGCAGCCTCTGTGGAAATTGCTGCTGCCCTGCGCAAGCCCGAAGCCCTCAAGGTCCCGGTCGAGGTCAAGTACGTTGGTTTCGATATCCCAAATGAATTCGTTGTGGGCTACGGACTGGACTACGCAGAGCACTACCGTCAACTTCCCTTCGTTGGGACCCTGGCACCGCACGTATACGGCGGCTGAAAGGTAAATCCATGGCAGATAACACTCAGAACAAGAAGAAGAGGAATACCTGGGGGCTTGTTGCAATCCCATTGCTTCCCCTTGTGATCGCCCTGTTCTTCCTGTGGACGTGGTTCCAGCCGCAATCGGTGGATACTTCCGAAGGCCTTCAGATCCTGAAGGAAGCCCAGATTGAACGCGTCATCGTCAATGATGGAACTCAGCAGGTCAACTTGATGTTGAAGGACCCGTGGACCCACAAGTCCACCGGTGTCAATGACCGCGAACGTAGCTTGGGGCGAAACATCAGCTTCACCTATGCGCGCACGCAATCGCAGTCAATTGTTGAGTCGGTTGAGAAAGCCAATCCCGGCAAGGGCTGGGATGCGTACTACCCGCAGTCCTCGTTCCTGAGTTCAACTCTTGCCGCAATCCTTCCCTTGGCGCTGGTCATGGGGCTTTTCTGGTTCTTTATGAGCCGTATGGGTGGATCCCAGATGATGGGTCCCTTTGGCCAGAGCCGCACCAAGGACTTTAACCAGGAGCGCCCGAACGTCACCTTTGCTGACGTGGCCGGTGAAGACGAGGCCGTTGAGGAACTTGAGGAAGTTCGCGAGTTCCTGATTGCCCCCGAGAAGTTCCGCAAGGTCGGTGCGCGCATTCCTCGAGGTGTGCTCCTCTACGGTCCTCCTGGAACAGGTAAGACCCTGCTGGCGAAGGCTGTCGCGGGTGAAGCTGAGGCTCCCTTCTTTTCCATTGCAGGTTCGGAATTCCTTGAGATGTATGTCGGTGTTGGCGCTTCGCGTGTGCGTGATCTTGTATCCCGCGCAAAGAAGGTTGCTCCCGCGATTATCTTCGTCGATGAGATCGATTCGATCGGCCGTCATCGCGGTTCTGGTTATGGTGGCGGTTCCGATGAACGCGACCAGACCCTCAACCAGTTGCTGGTTGAGATGGACGGCTTTGACGATTCTTCGAACCTGATCTTCATCGCGGCGACAAACCGTCCCGATATTCTTGATCCCGCCCTGCTGCGTCCGGGCCGTTTTGACCGACAGATTGCGGTTGAAGCTCCCGATCTGAAGGGGCGCGAGGCAATCTTGCGCGTGCACTCTCAGGGCAAGCCCCTGACCGATGATGTCGATCTGCATATGATCGCAAAGCGCACCCCCGGCTTCACCGGTGCGGATCTGGCAAATGTCTTGAACGAGGCCGCATTGCTGACGGCTCGTTCAAATGCTGACTTGATCGACAACCGCGCGATTGACGAGGCCATTGACCGTGTGATCGCCGGCCCGCAGAAGCGCACTCGTGTCATGAATGACCACGACAAGCTGGTGACCGCGTATCACGAAGGTGGCCACGCCCTGTGTGCAGCGGCATTGCGCTACACGGATCCGGTCACCAAGGTCACCATTCTTCCGCGTGGACGCGCGTTGGGTTACACCATGGTGCTGCCCACTGAAGACCGCTACTCCAAGACCAGGAATCAGATTCTTGACGATCTGGTCTACGCAATGGGTGGTCGCGTCGCCGAAGAAATCGTCTTCCGTGATCCTTCAACCGGTGCGTCGAACGATATCCAGAAGGCCAGCTCTCAGGCTCGTGCGCTTGTTACTGAATACGGCATGTCTGATCGCGTGGGTAATGTCCGTTTGAGCGCGGATGATTCGGACCCGATGACCGGTTACGGTACTGGTCGAGGCGCTGAGCGTGCCTATTCTGATGAGCTTGCTTCTGTCGTTGACCAGGAAGTGCGTGCGCTCTTGGATAACGCGACCCGTGAGGCTTGGGAGATTTTGACCAAGAACCGTGCGGTTCTGGATCGCTTGGCACAGCGTCTTTTGGAAGAGGAAACTCTGGACGAAGCGCAGCTTGCCGAAATCTTCAAGGACGTCATCAAGCAAGATGAGCGTCCCGTGTGGAATTACGGTGCGGAAGGCGCGGTTCAGGGTGCGGTTATGGGAAATCCCATCGCCATGCCCCTGAGCGATCGCGCGCAGTCCGAATCTGCTGATGATCCATCGGCTGACCCGGCTGCTCCCGCAGAAGTTCTGGATGACCCCAATGGTGGCATCGCGCCCGAGGAGAATAACCAGTGAGCTACGATCAACAAGGCGTTGAAGACGCCTCGCGCGCGCTTCTTGAAGCTGTTGGCGAAGATA
>CALHID010000128.1 GCA_938030835.1 uncultured Actinomyces sp.
CGGCGCAGACGCTGAGCCAGTGCACGAAGCATGTGCTTTGCAAGAGTCGGGTTTGCCTCGACGATTTCCATCAGGTCGGTGTGCTGCAGGTGGAGCAGTGTTGCGGGAGAAACAGCGGTTGCGGTGGTTGAACGCGGGCCTGGATCGAAGAGGGTGAGTTCACCAAGAATCTCGCCGGGGCCGAGGACTGCAAGCAGGGACTCGCGGCCATCATTTGACGTGTGCCCCAGCTTCACCTTTCCCTCGGTGACGATGTAGAGGCGGTCGCCAAGATCGCCTTCGTCGAAGAGGGTCTCACCGCGGCGCAGCGTCGTTTGGCCCATCTTCTGCTGCAGTGATACCTGTTGGGCCTCATCAAGTCCGCTGAAAAGCGGCACTTGGTTGATGAAGTTTGCATCTCCATACATAAAGCCGGAACTCCGTTCTATTCGCTAGCGCCGCTAGCATGCGCCGCCGACTACTGAGCTGTCCTAATCATGTAAGACGGCAGCCCAGCACAAAAGAGCCACCGTGTGATAGTCGTAACTATTATGCACGGTGAACGGTCTAAATCACATATTTGCACACAGTTTGCGCAAATTCGTTTCTTTAGAGTTGACTCTCCGCTGCAAAGTCAGCGGATTCTTTAACGAAAGGAAAGATTGCCTGGATCAGAGCCTGAGGGTTTTCTTCCTGTGGGAAATGGCCACATTCGCCAATTGCACGCATGGTGAATTCGCCGCTGGTCGCTTGAACGTCATCAGCAAAATCTACGTGGGACCATAAACCGTCATCGCGTGCCTGAATCGAAAGCACGGGTACCGTCACGCTCCGCGTCAGAACATTCTTGGAGCTAAATGAGGGTCTGAAGGTTGCTCGCAATGACTCCCATGCGGAGCGAACTGCGATGTGACGCGAAAGTGCCTCACGGTAGACTTCCGCATTCTCTAGCATTTCCTCGCGGTTAAAAGGTGCGGCCCACTGAGAGATTGAACGGTCGATCCACGCTGAGCGCGAGGAGAAGAAGGTAACGCGAGGACGGCGCGATAGCAGGGTTGAGAACCAGCGGCCTCGGCCTCGGGAAGAAAGTCCGCGCAGGAAGTGCAGGCCCAGCGGATGAGGGGCACACACCGGCACAATTGCCTGCAAGCCCGCGGGTTTAAGTGCGCCGAGCATCCACGCGACCACGCCGCCCATGCCGTTGCCGACAACCGTGTAGGAAGAAATTCCCAGTGCCGAGGCCACGCCAGCGACGTCCGTCGCCAGCTGGGTGAGCTCGACTTCTCCCGGAGCAAGATCGGAGGTACCAAAGCCTCGAAGATCCATTGCGATGGTGCGGATACCGGCCTGTGTGAAGGCGGGAATAACCTCCCGCCACGTCCACCAGGTCATCGGGAATGAGTGAAGGAGGATAACGGCAAAAGAGGCATCCTCGGGTCCCGCGTCGGCGATGTGGAAGGACGCTCCCGAGGCTGAGATCCTACGGTGAACCCAGGGCCCGGGAGCTTCCAATACCGCGCGTGAAACCTCGGGTTTCACCGCAGACCAGCTGCCTTTTCGGCGCGACGACGTTCACGGGCGGTGAAGTGCGCACCTGCGGGATTGACGCGCTCGACCTGCTCGCGCATGGCCTCTTCATTACGTCCGCGGCGACGAACCGAGTGCGATAGGGATGCGATGCCAAGCAGTGCAATTCCAAGGAAGAGCAGGCGGCCGGAGTATCCGGATGCTTGGAGGTGGTGTGCGAGGTTCGCACCCAGGGCACCGGAATTCTGCAGGAAGTGCAGAACGGAAACGGTATGCGCAGAGGTAAATCCGGGGGCGAAAACCCAGGGAAGACCGGCTGCGAAGAAGCAGAGACCGCCAATCCATGCACCCAGCGAGGAACGCTTGAATGCTTCAAACAGCGCGATAACTGCGACGAATGCGATGGCGACTTCGGTGATAGCAAGCCAATTGATCACGCCGGTTGCTGCGGGATTGCCTTCGGGAAGTGTCATGCGAGCGCCAGCATCGGCAATGAGGTACCAAGTGATGGGCAGAGCAAAGATTCCCAGTGCCAATGAGCTCCAGTGCGCAGCCGCACGAGAAGGCATTTCAGGAACGACGGTTGCACCCTCGAAAAGGGCATCGTCGAGGCTTTCGGGGGTCTCTTGAGGAACGGTACGTTCGCCGCTGTCTTCACGAGGCTTCCACGAAGCTTCGGTCGTTGCGCTTTCCGCTGCAGGAGCAATGAAAGCGCGCCTACGAACCTGGGTGCTTTCAAGCTCGTCCTCGGGTTCCTCAGCGGTTTCGGGCTGAGCAGGTGTGCGGCGCGAGAGAGCGTCGGGAACCTCGGTCACCGAAGGGGAGTCCTCAGGCTCTTCTTCCACGGCCTCGGAAGCCGCCGGGATCGTTGTGGTGTGTGCGGAGTCGGGAGCTTCCTCAGATTCTTCGGGCTCAGATTCTTCGGGGGATGCATCCTTGGACTCTGCGTTGTCCTCAGCAGTTTCTTCGGTCTTTTCCGAGGCCGGCTCAGTATCGACGTCGTCGTGGGAGGTGTGCTCAGACTCAGTCACGGTGTTCTCATCGTGCTCGGAGTCCTGGCTATCGTCGTGCGAGGTTTCTTCGCTCGAGGGCTCGTCTGAAGAGGATTCCTCGGGCTGCGCATCCTGCTGTTCCTGGGCTGATTCGGGCTCGGCCTCGGCCTCGGAATGCTCAGAGGTCGAACGCTGTGCAAGAGCATCGTCCACGGATGTCGGGGTGACACCCATGTGGACGGGTTCAACCTGACTGGTTTCGGTAACTGATGCGCCACCGATGATGTCCTCGGTTGCAGATGCCTCACCGGGAAGGGTGACTTCTTCACCGGTCAGTGGTGTTTCCTCACCGGTAGGGGTGTGAGCGGTTTCTTCCGTCACCTTGTCAACGTCTTCCTTGTGTTCCTGGTCAGACATGGGACCTCCTCTTCTCGTGCTGACGATAACGAGAAAACGAATGTTTTTGGGGATTACCCGCCGAGAAGCGCTGGATTATGCGACTTGGTCGGAGCTTGATGCGTCGTTGGGGGCATAGCGGCGAGCCCAGTAAATTCCCAAGGTCGAGGCCGCAATGATCATTCCGTAGGCGGAAATAGTCGATGCAGACATCAGAATCTGAGTTCCCATTGATTTTCCGGGGGTCACGACAGCACCGGAGAGGCTTGTTCCAACGGGAATCAGAAGGAAGGCGGGGATGATGTACATCCATGCGACAACCTGAGGGCCGATCATTGACCAGCGCGAAACAAGCGCGATCAGTCCTAACATGACGGCGACTGCGATGCCCTCCGACGTGTGCGTGGGGGTCTGTGCAATGACTGCGTGGAGTCCGCTGGCAGCCATTGGAAGAGAATCGGCAGGAGCGCAGCGAACGAGAAGGACGACGGCAATAATTCCCAGTGGAAGTGAAGCCACTGCAACTGCGATTCGCTCACCCTGGTGGCGCTGAAAGGACACAAGCTGATCGGAATCCGGGCTGTTTTCGCGTGCTCGGTGAGTGAGAGCCAAAGCAACTCCAGCACCAAAAAGGATTGCAGCTACGCATATGGGGTAGAGATTCCAGGTCTGTGCGGCCGAAATATCGTTGGTTGAAAGGTTTGAGGCCACGAGGAAGTGGACCCGAAGGTAACCAAAGCTCTGCAAGAAACCAATGACAAGTGCCCACGCGGCAGCAATGAACATTCCAATGGAATTGCGCTCACAGTTGATCGAAATCATGGCCAGAAGAATGGCCGAAAAAGCCATGCCGATCATACCCTCGACCGAGGCCAAAGGAACACCAATGGCAGCACGCGCTTGAAGATCCGCGAGCGACATTCCCATGAGGACCAGGGCAAGGGGCGCAAAGATGACAGCGAAGAGCGCTGGACGCAAGATAGCGCCGACCGGGAGGGACAATCTGGACATATATCAAGTATGCCGGTACTAGCTGGGAATTGAGCGACGTGCCCAATAGCCGATGCCTATTCCCCCTGCCAAAGCGACGGGAATCATTGCGCGGGCGAGGCGTGTGCGCTTTCGACCCCGGATTCGCACTGTTCGTGTAAAGGACAGAATCGGCCATTCACGCTCGCGTGCAACCGCCGCAAGCGCGCGATCAGGGTTCACTGCCCTGGGGTTTCCCACTAATTCGAGCATCGGCAGGTCAGAGATGGAATCGCTGTACGCAAAGGATTCATTCAAGTCCCAGCCGCGCTCGCGGGCCAAAGCTGCGCAGGCCTCGGCCTTTCCTTCCCCGTGGTTGAAGTGGGTAATGGTTCCATCGGCCAAGCCGTCCTGGCCCTGCCCGACGATCGTAGATAAAGCATCGGGGATCGAAAGCAGGTGCGCAATGGGGCGAACGATCTCTAGCGGTGAGGCAGATGCGATGACAACGTGGTGCCCCAGAAGTCGGTGGTGATCGATCAGTGCCAATGCTTCCCTGTAACACAGAGGTGCAATCGTTGAATTTGTGACGTTATTGACGATTTTTTCAACGTACTGTGGGTCCCAGCCGCGAGTGAGCTCACCCAAGGCATGCATCATCGAGCGCATTCGTTCATCGTCAGCACCCGTGAATAGGTAGGGAAGTTGGACGAGGGTTGCCCGCAGGGAATCCCAGCGGCTCATGACTCCCGCGTGAACCAGCGGGCTGCTCAGTGCCATTGCCGAGGCCGTGGCCAAGATGGTCTTGTCAAGATCGAAAAAGGCCGCGATACGGGTATCACCTTCTAGGCGTTGGTTAGCGCCGGGCAGGGTTGGCTTTGGAATATCTGTGTTGTCGTTGAGGATGGTCATCGTTGACACCTTGGCTTGATGCGGAAACAGCAGTGTTATCCACAGGGACGGGATTGCCTCTAGTTTTCCACAGATTCTGCGGAAGCGGTGGTACCCCGCGGAAAGAAAATTCACGCTTGCACCATGATGAGCGAAGGTTACGTTGCATTTTGGGCACTTTCGCAAGGTGCCGAGCAATCATTGCGTGCGGTCTGTGCTCTGGTGGGGATTAATGTTCGCGAGTGCCCCCCAGAAGAATGTGAGCGCACAGAATTTCGCGTTGAGGACGTGATCTGCGCTGTCCTTGGCAGGAGCGAAGATCGAGCCCGGTGGGAACACCGTGGAATCCACGTGTTGGTTATTGGCGATTCACTGCGTCTTCCAGGTTGTGAGAAGGCGATCGGGCAGCTCATCCTTGCCGATCATGCGCGTTGGCAGGCTGCGGTAACGCCGCATTCTTCCCATCTTTGTGTGGGAATCGCAGGTTGGAGCGGGGGAGTAGGGGTCTCTGCTCTTGCCTGGGATCTGTGCGCGGACATGGGAAGTGTTTTGGTGAATTGCTCGGGACCCGGACCTGCACGAGGCCGTGGCGGACGCATCCTTGTTCCCGAGGATGGGCAGGTGGCATGGTCGTGCTTGAGCAAAGGCGAGCGTTACTTCCTTCCCTCGATTGCGAATAGTCTTCCCCGCGCTCAGGGGGTGTCGTTTGTTGGCGGAGATTCGCGAGGCTATGCCGATTCTGATGACTCGCGACTCCCTGGGCTTCTTGCCGCACTGCGTGAAACTCGCAGTGTGGTGTGCGATCTGGGGAGGTGGGGAGCGAGCTGCGAACAGATCGCAAGGAATTTCGATGCGCTCATTCTTATAGGTTTGGGAGATGCTGTGGGGGCCGCGCGTCTGTGTGCTCTCAGTGCGGCATTTCCATTCCCGCGCCGAAGTTTCCTCTTAATCGCGCCACCTCCACGTGGCGGATTCTTTTCAAGAACCCCGCTCGGCGGACAAATCTCTTCGACTCAAATCTCTCAAATTACCCACACCGAAGGAATGGGGGTGCACCCAGCGGGGGTCAGGCCTCGGCAGGGGCGGAAAGGAAGACGTGCCCGCTTGCGACTGTGGGAACAGATTGTGGAGCGCATGCAATGAGCCTGATCGACGATTGCCTTGTGGTAGCGCATTCGGGTGAGGATCCCGGCCAAGCGTCGATAGCTTCCAGGTCTGTCGGGATGGGAATTGATGAGCTTGGTACACATTTGGAAGAACTCGAAGCTCGTTTCAATGGCTTGGGAAAGATCTTGGCTCCCTTGATTCACCTTCCCGGAGTTACGGATATTTTGGTGAATTCGACGCAGGTGTGGGCCGATTGTGGGCAGGGGGTTCAGCCTGCTGGATGCTCTTTCGATAGTGAAGAAGAAGTGCGTGAATTAGCCGTCACAATGGCAGGAATCTGCGGAAAGCGTTTAGATGATGCGGCTCCGATCGTTGATGGAGTCTTGCCCATGGGGATTCGTCTTCATGCGGTCATTCCGCCGCTTTCTGGCGGAGGAACTCTAATTTCCCTGAGGATTCCGGCCAGAAATGGGCTCAGCATTGAGCAGATGCGTGAGATGGGAAGTATTGACAACACCTCGTATCAGGTGTTGATGCGTGCCCTTGATATGCGCTGCAACATCCTCATTTCTGGCGCGACGGGGAGTGGCAAAACCACTCTGCTTGCTGCACTTTTGGGCACATTGCCTGACAGTCAAAGACTGATCTGCATCGAGGAAATGAGCGAATTAAATCCTCAACATCCTCACGTTGTTCACCTTCAAGCCAGACAGGCTAATGCTCAAGGGCGCGGGGAAGTGACTCTTTCGGAACTGGTCCGAGCTGCCATGCGTATGAGGCCGGACCGCATCGTTTTAGGGGAATGTCGAGGTATTGAAGTTCGTGACATTATGACCGCCTTGAATACCGGGCACCGAGGAAGTTTTGCCACGATTCATGCGAATACACCCGCAGAAGTTCCCGCCCGACTTGCGGCGCTTGGAGCACTCGCGGGAATGGATGCTCGGGCGACGGATCTGCAGGCAAAGGCGGCGTTTCAGATAGTTGTCCATATGGAACGTGTCGCGCATGGTCCAAAGCGTGGCACCCGACAGCTGACACAGATCGGGATTTTTGGGATGGAAGATGGGGTACTTGCGTGCACCTGTGCCTATCGATGTGATTGCCGAGGCCGTGGCACCCCCGGACCCGCGTGGGAGGGACTGCGCGCATTGCTTACTGAGGACCCCTGATGCGCGACAGGACATTTCGCCGTGTTCTCATGTGGGATCCGCATCCATTGGCGCGTGGGCAGCAGCGATTCTGGTCGAATCTGCAACGCGTGAAGACTCGATCTTGGAGGGCAAGTACTTCATATTCTGGGCTTAGTGAAGCGGCCCAATCTTTGCGAAAAGTCAGTGCTTTGGTTCGTGCTGGCTTGTCCGCGCGTGAAGCATGGATACAAGTGGGTGAAGGAGAAGAAGGACTGCCCTATGGGGTTGCCTCCAATGTTCTTAAACAGGCTGGAGAGCACGCGCGCATGGTTACTGCAGCCTGCGCAGTCTCCTATGAATTGGGTGCTCCTTTGTCAGCGGTTTTGGATGCTTTGGCACAAAACTTCGATGATATTGAGCGCATTCAAGAGGCGCGACGAGTCGCTGGGGCTGGTCCTGCTCTATCAGCGAAGATTCTCAACTTACTGCCACTGCTGGCACTGCTCGCGGTATTCATCATGGGGATTAACCCATTTCCTGTGCTTGTTGATGGGGGAGTGGGCTCGCTGTGCGCAGTAATCGGACTGTCATTTTTGGGAGCGGGTCGATGGGTCTCAATTCGTTTAATACGCCGATCGTCACGTCAATGGGAGGAAGGCGTGCAGGAAGATATCCCGATTATCTCTGAGCTAGTGATAGCTGCATTGGATTCTGGAGTGTCCATTCCCCGAGCCTTGGAGTGTATTGGACGCTCTGCGCGAATCGAAGAGCTGGTGAGAGTCGCCAGTTGTTTGACTCTTGGTGTGCGATGGGATCGCGCCTGGGAGGGATGTAGTGAGGGGATAGCAAGGATTGCCGAGGTGCTACGAGAAGCATGGGCGTGTGGAGCATCCGTTGATCATCAGCTGCACGCCTTAGCGGAGGCGAGCAGAGATCAAAGACTGACCGATGCGCGTGCCGGAGCAGAGGAATTGGGCGTGAAATTGGTTGTGCCCTTGGGACTACTGATGTTGCCAGCCTTCATCTTCCTAGGGGTTGCGCCGGTACTTCTGACAATGGCTCGAAATAGCTTCTAAGAATTCACCTGAATGCTATCCACAGTTTCTGTGTGTCGACGATTCATCCACAATTTTCGAGGCTGCGGAGATTTATGAGAGCTTCTTAGCGCACTCTCAAGACATGGGAACAAAGAGAAAGGAAAGGCCCATGTCAACGGAAGAAAAACTTCACGACGATCGTGATCCGAAGAGCGAAATGATGACAGATCCAGAAGAAGGATCAACAACCGTCGAGTATGCGATTGGGGCATTGGCTACAGCGGGTTTCGCCGGTTTGCTCTTAGTGGTTTTAAAGTCCGGCGTCGTGCAATCTGCCCTCGAACAGCTCATTAGCTCTGCATTGAGCATTTCATGAAACTGAGGTGTGGCCGCTCAATGCCGTCATCCGAAACGCATTCGGATGACGGCATGGTCAGCGTTGAAATTGCTCTGGGTACCTTTTCGATAGTCATCATGATTGCACTTGTCCTTTCAGTCTTTGCTGCTGCCATGACCACCCAGAATTTGTGTACTGCACTTTCGGCGGGCATTCGCGAAAGCGCTCGCGGAGGGAACGGGCAGGAAACTGCGCGCGTGATGTCTGCACCGATAGCTGGGGCCCACTTTGAGTTTTCCGCAGACGAAAAGTGGATCTACGGCAAAGCGCAAGCTCCCTATAGGGGCCCCGCGGGAATGATCGGCTTGAACTCGCAATGCAGATATCAGATGTTGCGCGAGAGCACTGTGGTTGGCGGTGATTGAGAATGGGTGAGAAGACTGATCCGGATGAAGGATCCGGGACAATCATGTTGGTTGGAGTTCTGGCTGCCCTAGCCGTTCTTACCTGCAGTGCGCTGGCCTACATTGCTCTTCTTGCGGCGGGGAATCGAGCCCAGAATATTGCGGATCTCAGTGCCCTGGCGGGAGCAGATATTTCCGCAACAGCTCAGTGGGAGTCGGTTGAGGAAAAAGCCTGTCGTGTAGCAAATGAGGTTGCTCAAGAGAACGGGGCAATGCTGAGCTCATGTCACTGCGAAAGTATCGACACGATCGTCACAGTGCGTGTGAGCAGTGGCTGGGGATGGAATGTCTTTCGCTCGGCTCGAGCGGGAGTTGATGATGAAAGTGCTGTAGATGCACTTGAGGGGCCTGCCCCCCGGCTGGCCCCTCAAGCATCCCATCAACACAGTGCGAGTTTCCCGAAAAGTCTTTCGGTGTGGCATCCCCACTTAAGTGGGGTCCAACTCTCGATGACTTAAGTATAGGAAGTCATACTGTGTGGATACTATTTTGTATCTGAAAGTTTTCTGGGAATTTCTTCGAAAGGTGAATGTTCGACAAGGAAGCCTAAAAGGAGCTTTGCACCGATCTTTGAGAGCGGTTCATTCCCGTTTCCACACTTCGGAGACTGGATGCATCGGGGGCACCCGTCATGGCATTGGCACTCGGAAACAGCCTGATAGGTACGCTCCATCCATTCGCGTGCATGGGCGAAACCGTAATGCGCATAGCCCGCTCCACCCGGATAAGCATCGTGAACAAAAACAGTTGGTAAATCGGTATCCGTGTGGAGATTTGTCGAAAGCCCACCTAAATCCCAACGGTCGCAATTTGCTAGTAGGGGAAGAAGGGCGATCGAAGCATGCTCTGCTGCGTGGAGCGCCCCTAAGACATCGCCTTTATCGATTCCGATCGCTGCCATTGTCGCTGGACTCAAGGTGTACCAGCAGGCCTGGGTGCGTAAAGTGCGTTCGGGCATATCGAGTTGAGTATTTGAGATGTATTCCAGCCCCGGAAGTCGAAGGAGGTCAAAATCGGTGACCTGACGGGTGACATCGACAGTCCCTCGATACCAGTGAACAAGAGAATCTGGGCTGACCCATTCTTCATCAACACTGATAACCCGCAATGAGGTTGCGTCTTGGGCCCTAGTCCTGAGCGGTGTGCGAACTTCTTCGACATAGGCGATGCGTGTGGGACCTTCTTCGAGAGAGAGGACGTGGAAGGTTCGTCCCTGGTGCACGTAGATCGCATCGGGAAACACCTGAGAATCTGCAGAATCTTGGGGAACAGAACCGATGATGCTTCCACTTCGAGTGTCGACAATTTGAACATCACCACCACTGCCGCGGATCTGGATTTCCTCCCATGGACCATCAGAAGAGCTGACATTCCATCTCCAGCCTCCACTTCGGTGGACTAGGAGCCCTTCCTGACCGAGCTCAGCTAAAAGAGCTGGAGCTCCACTTCCGAAAACAGATACCGCCTCGTCCTCAGGAAGAGGGAGTTCGGCCGCGGCTGCGCACAGGTGATCGCGCAAAACCCAGGGGTTTTGAGGATCTAATACCGCTGCCTCGACAGGGGAAAAAATCTCATCGCTGTGATGAACAAGGAAAGAATCAAGGGGGTTGTCGCCAGCAATAAGAACAGAAATACCATCTGCCCCGGCACGTCCGGAGCGCCCAACCTGTTGCCAAAATGATGCGCGAGTCCCAGGCCAACCCGCGGTGATAGTGACATCAAGCCCAGAGATGTCGATACCCATTTCTAAGGCTGAAGTCGTTGCAAGTGCTCGTAATCGACCCGAACGCAGTGCAGATTCTAAGGCGCGTCGTTCTTCGGGAAGGAAACCTCCTCTATACGCAGCGACGGTCGAGGCTAATTCTGGAGCGTCGCGGAGTTTGTCGCGGGTTTGGGCGGCGACGGCCTCGGCGCCACCGCGCGAGCGAACAAAGGTCAGCAGGCGAGCATCGGCGCGAATAAGTTCCGCGCACAGAAGCGAAGCCTCTGTTTGGGCGGAAAGGCGCTGAGTTGGAGCTTCAAGAACCGTTTCTTCGCCGGCTTCGGCAGCGCGAAGAGCAGAAAGGAAGGCATCAATTGATACATCTTCTTCACGTGGCACCTCGCGGCCCTCCCACATAAAGATGTGGTGAGTTCCGCGCCCGGAAGTATCGTCTGTGATCGCATCGATGTTCTCGCGGCCAATCATTGTCTGGGCAACGGATTGTGGATCCGCCAAAGTCGCGGACATCATGATGACCTGGACCTTTGCACCAAGGTGGCGCGTGATTCTTAGAAGTCGGCGTAAAACCAGAGAAATGTGGCTACCGCTGACTCCTCGCCACTGGTGCATTTCGTCAACGATCACGTAGCGCAGCGATGCTAAAAAGCGAGTCCAGCGCTCATGACGGGGGAGCATGACGTAGTGCAGGTAGTCAGGGTTCGTCAGGACGATATCGGCGTTTGCGCGCGCCCACTCCTTGGCTTCACGGGGAGTATCCCCATCGGCAAGTGCAAGGGCGACGTCATGTTCAAGGCCGTCAACAAGACGGTTGAGCGAATGAAGCTGGTCTGCTGCAAGTGCTTTGGTTGGTGAGAGGTAAAGGCAGCTTGGTCGCCGGTGAATATCGGAGATCCTGTTTGAATCATCGGCTTGAACCAGGTCTGAAAGAATCGGTGTCCATGCGACCAGAGATTTGCCTGATCCCGTACCGGTCGCAATGACAACATCGCGTCCAGAATGGATCGATTCAAGGGCTTGCACCTGATGAAGCCACGGTTCATCAACTCCGCTTTGACGCCATGTAGATACAACAGGGGTGGGAATCCACTCGGGCCACGGCGAATTCAGCGCATCTTGGGCAGGAAGGCAGCGGTAATCGACAAACTGTCCCTGCGTGCCTCGGGAACGGATGATCTCGAGCAGGTCCTCAGAGCGTGAATCCATCAGAGCCCGAAAGCGGCACCACTATGAGCGGAGCGTCCCTCGGCCTCGGCATCAGTGGAAGCGGGGCTACCCGGCTGGGGCTGCGCGAAGGACTCAGCGGGGGCCGAGGCCTCGGGCGAAGCAGAGTAGGGAGTTGCCTCCGGAGCGACCCAACCCAAGGTCTGGGTTGCGGCCTCTTGCATGTAGCGGATCGCGTCAATTCCGGTTGAAATACCAGCGCCCAAGTGGTCGGTGAGCTGCTGGTCCGATAGGCCGGCAGAAGTGTCAACGGCGAAATCGGCGCACACCTGAAGAGAGCCGGCGGGGTCCAACATCCAATAAACCGTTGGGAAATACTTCTCGCGGTTCCATGAATCAGCTGCGGCGAAAAGTGGATGGCCGGCCTTTTCGGCGTCAAAGTCGGTATCCCAGACCGCGCGAATAGACAGGAAACGTTCGGAAGAATCCATGCTGAGCAGGAAAGGCACTCCGTCGAAAACGGCACCAGCAGCGCGGTTTTCCGCCAAAACATCAGCCTGGAACTGCAGCTCAGAAAGCGTGCGCATTAAGCGATCGAAAGTCACCTTGTACGGCGTGATCGAATCCTTGGGTACGGGATAGGGGCCCGGAAGCGTGCTCATGATCGATCTCCCTGGTGGAGCGAGATGGTGTTCGCCTCGCTAGATGACTCTCGATCCGAATCTTCATCACTCCACGTGACGAATTCGGGAAGGGTTTCTTCAAGATCAGAGAAGAATCCCATGATCATCGACATTGAAGTTTCGAAGAAGGTATCGAGCTGGGCTTCCGAAAGACCGTTTGTTGCAACGATGTCGCATTCGGCGATCAGTCCGTAGCGGCGGCCGTCTTCGAAAGGAGCCAAGTATGCCTTCGGGCCTGTGCGGGTTGCATTGCAGCGCCGAACTTCTTCCATGAGCGACGCAAATTCGGCATCATCGTTGGCGATTCCACGCCAGTGCGCACGTAATTGCAGAATGTGGGGGTTTGAGGTGTTCCAGAAATAGATCGCATTTCGTGTCGGAACAGCGAGCTCTTCGTCTGAAGACTCACCAAAATTCAGATCATGACCGTGCAAGACGGCGCGAATGCGGTCGGTGTTGACCGGAGAAATCGACACGTAGCACCCCTGATCCGAGTCGGTAGTGGCATTGAGCCGCAGTGACTCACGCCGTTGACTCCTCCACTGTAACCGAATGACCGGAGTGCGGCTCGAGATAGAAGCTTGAGAATGTGACAAAATATCACCTTGATCAACCGAGGAAAAACCAAGTGTTCCAATAGAAAATGCCCCAGATGGGTGACTAAAATAAGACCTTCGAAGAACGCGGAACGAGACAGTTGCCACCTAGTTGGTTGTCGCACGAGGGAAGGGGGACGAAATGAGCGACCGCATTCCCGGTTATCCTGATCCTTCCTTTAATTCCGAAGAATCCGAGGCCTACGCACTCCCTCAGAGGATGCTGCAGAGGTTCCGGAAGCGCTCGCGGCCTCGTCAAGGCGATTCTCTGGCTCCCAGGACTTGGGGAGTGTCACTTCTGAGCCCTCCTCTTCTGCTACTGGACGGCGGCCAAACATTCGCCAATCAAGCCCGCGTGGTGGTAGTGCGCGTGCTGCTTCGGGTGCTGCTCGGAGCGCCCCAAGGACTGTGGCTCCCGGCTACCGTCCTCGCCTCGTGCGTCGACTTTTTGCTGCGGGAGGGTGTGCGCTCTTCAGCGTCCTTGTCGCGTGGGTTGCCGTCTTCACCGTTACAGGCCAGGCGATCGACACTTTGTCGATGGAAGCTGCCATGCGCTGGGCGGAGCCCTTGGGCGCTGTGGGAAGCACCGTGACGCACATTATTTCGGTTCCCGCGATGGTCGCTGTTGGTGGTCTGATTGTATTGATCGCATGGCTGCGGCGTCGTCCAACGCTGGCGGGTCGTGCGCTGGGCATGATTGTTGCGGCTAATACGACGACTCAGGTTGCGAAGCTGCTCATTGATCGCCCGGATTTCCACGTGTCGGCAGCCATTTTGAATTCGCTTCCTTCGGGGCATACGACAGTTGCAATGTCCCTTGCGCTGGCATTGGTGATGATCGCCCCCGAATGGTTCCGAGGCCCCGCAGCTTGGATCGGCTATATCTGGACCTCCTTGGTGGGTATTTCCGTCATGGTCTTTGGCTGGCACCGCCCCGCCGATGTTCTTGTCGCAATGGCAATCTGCGGTTTTTGGGCACTGATCTTGTGTCCGCTGGAGACCCGCGTTCGCCACGGCGTGCCCGTCCAAAAAGCTATGGCTGTCATTGCAATGGCCAGTGCGCTCATCACGGTTTTGGGAGTTGTTTATTCTGTGTGGGCCTTGACTCCCAATGATTTGGCACAAATGGGTTCGGGCGGAATCACCTACGCAGAATTTTTGGATGCTCTTCCGCGTCGGGCTCATGTTCTTGCGGGGATTTCATCTTTTGGTGTTATCGCTGTTGCAGGTTTTGTTATTCACGAGGTTGACCGACTTTCGGCGAAATAGTGCCGTTTTTGAGTCGAAATCGCGCTCGCGCTAGTTTCATCTAACTTATTCGCAAGCTATTCAGACGCTCGCGTAATGCGTTCACGCACTCTCGTAATTTGCGCATTTTTGTCGAATGACAACACACCGCATGTCGTAGCTACACCTTTTCCGTAACCACTAGATATTGTGGGACGCGTTCGTCTCGCGCACTAGATATTGTGCCCCCACCACGATGTCAGTGTTGAAGCTCGGAAAGGAAAACCGTGACTACATCTCCCACAACACGCTATGACATCGATGCGATCTCGACCGTCGAGGAATACCTTGACCGCTCCGATTGGCGCGTCAATGCAAATGCCAATCAGGGCTATTCGCTGGGTGGCCTGATCCTGAACTCTGCCGGCAAGATGATCGCCAACTACTGGTTGGAGCGCGTCTACTCCCCCGAAGCGGGAGCCGCACACCGCAACGGCGACATCCACATCCACGATCTCGATATGTTCGCGGGTTACTGCGCGGGATGGTCGCTCAAGCGACTGATCCAAGAAGGTTTCAACGGGGTCAGCGGGGCAATTGCCTCGGCACCCCCGAAGCACTTCTCTTCGGCGTGCGGGCAGATCGTGAACTTCCTCGGAACTTTGCAAAACGAATGGGCGGGAGCGCAGGCCTTCTCCTCCTTTGACACCTACATGGCCCCCTTCGTCCGCCTGGACAGCATGACATACGAACAGATCGTCCAGAGCATGCAGGAACTGATCTACAACCTCAATGTTCCTTCGCGCTGGGGCAGCCAGTGCCCCTTCACCAATCTCACCTTCGACTGGACCTGCCCGGATGATCTGGCTGATGAACACCCCCTCATTGGCGACGAAGTTGTGGACTTTACTTATGGCGAGCTCCAAGAGGAAATGAACCTCATTAACCGCGCTTTCATTGAGGTCATGACGGGGGGAGACGCAGATGGCCGTGTCTTCACTTTCCCGATTCCGACCTACAACATGACTCCCGATTTTGATTGGGAGGGCGAAAATGTTGACGCGCTTTTCGAGATGACCGCAAAGTACGGCCTTCCCTACTTCCAGAACTTCATTAATTCCGACTTGGATCCCCACATGATCCGCTCGATGTGCTGCCGCCTGCAGCTGGACCTGCGCGAATTGCTCAAGCGTGGCAATGGCCTATTCGGTTCCGCAGAACTGACGGGCTCTATCGGTGTCGTCACAATCAATATGGCGCGCCTGGGCTACCGTTTCGCGGGCGACATGGACGGCCTCGTCAAGGAATTGGATCACTTGATTGACCTGGGTTCTCAGACCCTGGAAGCCAAGCGTGAAACCATTCAGTTCCACATGGACCGCGGCTTGTTCCCCTACTCGAAGCGCTACTTGGGACACCTGAACAACCACTTCTCAACCATCGGCGTCAACGGCATGAACGAGATGGTTCGAAACTTCACGGGAGACCAGTACGACATCACCGATAAGTTCGGTTTTGAGATGTGCTGCTCGATCCTCGATCACATTCGTGAGCGCATGGTTGAACTCCAAGAGGCCACCGGCCACATGTACAACCTCGAGGCAACCCCCGCCGAAGGCACGACCTATCGCTTCGCGAAGGCCGACCGCCTCCACTACCCGGGTATCCTCCAGGCCGGCACCGATGAGCAGCCCTACTACACGAACTCCTCGCAGCTGCCCGTTGGTTACACCGACGACCCCTTCCAGGCCTTGGAAGATCAGGAAGTTTTGCAGGGCAAGTACACGGGCGGCACGGTTTTGCACCTGTACATGGGCGAGCGTATGAGCTCGGGTGCTGCCTGCAAGGAAATGGTGCGTCGTTCGCTGACCGCATTCAAGGTCCCCTACATCACCATCACCCCGACCTTCTCGATCTGCCCTGTGCACGGCTACCTCGCAGGCGAGCACTGGACCTGCGAGAAGTGCGCCGAGGCTCACCCCGATCGCGAAGCGCAAGAGTGCGAGGTCTGGACTCGAGTCATGGGCTACTTCCGCCCCGTGAAATCCTTCAATATCGGTAAGAAGGGTGAGTACAACGAGCGCACCATGTTCTCCGAGGCTGCGGCTTCGGATCACGGTGAACTAGTCAGTGCTTTCCCGCCGGTGGATCAGCGATGAGCCTTGCAACCTTGAGGGCCTCGGACCTGCAGATCGCGGGTCTGAGCCCCATGTCCAGCGTGGACTGGCCGGGGAAATTTGTGGCGACGGTATTCGCTCAAGGGTGTCCCTGGGCATGCCCGTACTGTCATAATCAGGCGATCATCGATCCGAAAATTCCCGGAGTTGTGTCCTGGGAGAAAGTTGAGGATCTGCTGGGCCGTCGAGTTGGTCTGCTGGACGGGGTGGTCTTCTCCGGTGGCGAGGCCACCCGCCAGTTGGCCCTTCTGCCGGCCATGCAGCGCGTGCGCGATTTGGGTTTCGAGGTCGGTCTGCACACCGCAGGCCCCTATCCTTCGCGTCTTCGTGAGATTTTGCGTTCCGACCTGGTTGATTGGGTGGGCATTGACATTAAAGCAATGTCGGGTCCCGCGTACGAGGCCGTGGCCGGGCGTCCCAACGCGGGTCCAAAAGCCTGGGAGAGCTTGGGCGAGGTGCTGGATTCGGGTGTTGCCTATGAGGTTCGCCTGACGGTGTATCCGGATGGTCCTTCCGATGCGCGCGAGGTTGCCTTGTGCGTCAAGGACTTGGGTGCAACGCATTTTGCACTTCAGCAGGCGCGCGCCATGGGCACTGCGGAAGGTTTCAATGCGGGGGACCGCGCGTGGGATATGGAAGTCGAGGCGATGGCTGAAGACATCAAGAAACTTGGGTTTGAATCCTTTGAATTCAGGCCTGCATAAAACAACGTGCTCGGCGACTCTGTGTTTGGGGGAGCGTCGAGTGTGTGAGCGGCCGCAATGCGCGCTGAAGTGGGGTTGAGCGTGCGGTGCCGCAGCGTTGCCGGGAGTGCTTTAAGCTGCACTCCCGGCAACTGCTATGCGCGAGAGCTGGGAATAGAATTGACCCAGATTTATTCCCGTCACACCCCAAAGGAATCCTTATGAACCTTGTTGCGATGGTTTTCGCTATTTTTGCCGCCCTGCTTCATGTTTTTATTTTCTATATGGAGTCGATTTCGTGGACTTCTGAAAAGACGCGTTCAACCTTTGGAATGAGTGAAGAAGCCGCTGAAAACACAAAGGAAATGGCTTTCAACCAAGGTTTCTACAATTTGTTCTTGGCTATTGAGGTCTTCGCTGGTGTGGGCCTGTATCTAGCCGGTGCGCAGGGAGTTGGCCTGGCGCTCATGCTCTTTGGTGCTGGTTCCATGCTTGCCGCTGCCTTGCTTCTCTTCATTACCTCGCCAGATAAACGAAGCGCAGCTATCAAGCAGGGAACACTTCCGTTGATTGCTGTTATCGCCCTAATTGCGACAATGGCTCTCTACTAAAAAATTTGGCCTAATTCGTGCGCAAAGTGCCATTCGTGAAGTAGGTTAGTCCTGTGAGTGCACCACAACCCCAACTGTCCCGCCGCGAACTCTATCGCCGCGAACGCCAGCTTAAGCAGAATTCGGTCTTCTCGATCGTTGTTTCGGTGATGGCTGGACTCAGTGTCCTCAGCCTTTTGGTGCTCTCGGGAATTCTTCCCATCCCCTTCCTTAACGGCTTCTCCGCAAAAGTTAAGTACGCCTCGACGGGGGATATCCCCTGCCCCAGCGAGGAAACTCAGCCTCTGGCTACGTCCTCGATCAAGGTGCAGGTTTTCAATACGACATCGCGCTCAGGTGTCGCGCGCGATGCGTCAGACATGCTCAAGAACGTGGGCTTCCAGGTGGCAGATCCTTCGAATTCCTCGCCTGAATACGCGGGTTCTGCTCAGATTCAAGCAGGTCCCCAGTCTGTTGATGCGGCCTACACCGTCGCGCGCTTCTTCCCCTCATCGCGAGTAACCCTGACCGAAAACACCGAGCCGGGAGTGACGGTTCTTCTGGGCTCGCTCTACAACGGTGCCTTGACCGCTGAGGATCTGCAGCGCGTTCAAGAAAACCACGATGACCTTAAAGGCCCCAGCACCTGCTTGGCACTGCGGAAATAGGCTCAGTTTCACCCCGCAGCTGGTGGGTTTAGAAGTGTGCCTGAGAAACGTCGGGTAGCGAATCCAAGTACGCCAACGCAGCCGTGATCAGTGCGCGACGTTCCTGGCTGGTGAGATCGTAGGAATTGATGTGGTCGTGCACCCACAGGCCGTCGGCAATGATGTACAGCAGGTAGATATCTGGATCGGCCAAAATCTCTTCGCGAGGAAGCAACCAGGGACCTAAGATCTCATCCCAGACTTCAGCACCCTCTTCGCGCGTGTGAGTATCGAGTGCCAAAAGAAGGTCTGCGCGGGTTGCACTTTGTGAGAGTACTTCGACGACGGCGCGTAGACGTTCGCGGGCGGAGAGTTCCTCGGGAGGGGCTCCCGCGGCCTCGAGAAGGCTTGCCCTCCATGACGAGGCCAAGTGCTCGTTGAGCGCCAAAAGTAGCGCAGTGCGGGAGGGGAAGTGGTAGAGAAGGCCGGATTTCGACATTCCCGAGGCCTTCGCGAGGGACTCGTAGGTCAGTGCGTCCAAGCTCTTCTTGTCGATAATTTCCAAGGCGGCCTGGATGAGCTGCGATTTTTTACTCGTGCGCATACTTGGTCTCCTTCGGATTGTCTTTGAGGAGCACGGCTGTTGCGATTGCAGCGCTCAGGGCAACTGCGATCGCAATGGATAGTGTCCACGTATAGGCGGTATCGATGGCGTTTGCAGCCATGGGTGCAAGGACTGGGTCATGGGCGGAAGCATCCATGTTGTGGGCGACTTCGGGAGCCGCATTGAGAGTGTAAAACAGCGACATCAGTGAACCCAAGACCGCCACCGAAAGCATCGTTCCAAACTCGTAGGAAACCGATTCGATTGCCGAGGCCATGCCGGTCCGGCGGGCTGGGGCTGAACCGATGATTGCAGTTGAGGTGACGCTCATAGCCAGGCCAGTTCCCGTACCTAGGAGTGCGAGCGCGATCATGAAGATGAGGAAGAGGTTTTCCTTGATAGCGATAATCGCGATGATTCCGGCGATGCTTGCAATGACATAGCCGCCTGAAATGACGGTTCTAAATCCCAAGCGATCGACGTAGCGGCCGCCCAAGATAGCGCCCGGGAATGCTGCTACAGCAACGACGCCTGTGACAAGGCCAGCTTGGAGCGGAGTAAAACCAGCCGAGAGTTGGAAACGTTGCGTGGTCAGGATTTCCATCCCAGAGACGACAAACATGCCGAGGAATGCGCCCAGAAAGCCCGCTGTGAAGAGGCGGCTGCGGAAGACATCAAGGGTCAGAAGTGGAACGTCAAGGTAACGCTGACGATGGATGAAGAGCAGCATGCCGATGATGAATAGGACGATGCCGGTCGCGACAAGGGTCGTATCGATAGGTGCATGAGCAAGGTTTTCGATTGTGAGAACTAGGCCGACCATGGTGATCATCGCGTAGAGGGAGGACATGAAGTCCCAGCTGCGTTTGGGGTTGGGGTAATTGTCAGGTGCAAGAAGGTAAGTGCTGACCAAGGCGATGATGACGATGGGAATGTTGATCAGGAAGACCGCTCCCCACCACGTGTGAGTGAGAAGGAAGCCGCCCAAGAGTGGGCCGACGGCCGAACCGACGGTTGCTACCGATCCCCAGATACCAATGGCGGTGTTGCGCTCGCGGGGTTCAAGGAAGGTCTGGCGGATGAGCGCAAGGGTTGAAGGCATGAGGACCGCAGCACCTGCGCCAAGGAATCCTCGTGCAGCGATCAGGATCGCGACGTTTGGCGCGAATGCCGCGGCAGTGGATGCGAGACCGAAGATTGCGAGTCCGACCTCGAACATGCGTCGGTGTCCGATCTTGTCTCCCAGGGTTCCGGTTCCCAATAGAAGGCCGGCCAGAACCAGAGGGTAGGCGTTGATGATCCACAAGCCTTGCTGATGGGTCGTGTGGAGTTCAGATCGAAGGGTAGGAAGAGCGACGTAGAGGATGGAATTATCGGCTGCAACAATGAACAGCCCCAGTGAAATCACAAGAAGAAATGCCCATCGAGTCCGTGTCGATTCAGTGCGCATGAGCAGATGTTAGCACATAACTGTAACGGACATCCGGTTTAGTATGTGAGCTGTCCTCACCGTGAAATGGTTGGAATTAAGCGGAAATAGGGTAAATGCCAAGGCCGGGGTGTCCTTTCGGACACCCCGGCCACAGTGATCAGAAACGATCAGGCTTGAGTGGAGCGATGCCGTGAAGCGTAGGGTTCGCTCTCGAGTTCGGATCCTGCCGGAGCCGAAGCGGGCGAAGCCTGCTCGAGGTTGGTTCCACGCAGCTTCGAAATGCCGCGCATGCCGTGGTAGACGATGATCGCGGCGGCGGTGCCCAGGGCGATGCCACCGAAGGTCATGCCGCTGATGTTCCAGGTGAAGTCGGCGATTGCGACAATCAGAGCGATAGCAGCGGTATTGAGGTTGACTGGGTTGGAGAAGTCAACGCGGTTCTGGACCCAGATTCGAACGCCGAGCATGCCGATCATGCCGTAGAGGACGGTACCAGCGCCACCGAGGACACCGGAGGGAATCGTTGCGATGAGCGCACCGAACTTCGGCATAAGCGAGAGCAGGAAGGCACAGCACGCTGCGACCAGGTAGGCAGCCGTCGAGTAGACGCGGGTTGCTGCCATAACGCCGATGTTTTCGGCGTAGGTCGTTGTACCGGAACCACCGCCCGCACCGGCGAGCATGGTGGAAAGACCATCAGCGAAGAGCGCGCGACCCGTCAGGTCATCGAGGTTTTCACCGGTCATTGCGGAAACCGACTTCACGTGGCCGACGTTTTCGGCGATGAGGACGAAGACCACGGGGATGAAGAGACCCAGGGTGGAGACGGAGAAGGAGGGAGTGTGGAATTGCGGAAGACCGAACCAAGCGGCCTCGCGAACGCTGTCGAAGTTCACCTCGTGCTGGATGACTGCGGCAATGTAACCGATGAGCACGCCGAAGAGGATCGAGAGGCGGCCGATGATTCCCTTGAACAGAACCGTGATCAAGCAGATGGAGATGATTGTGACAACTGCGGTGATGGGGCCGGTCTTCACCCAGTTCCATGCGGCGGGTGCAAGGTTCAGGCCGATGAGGGCAACGATTGCGCCTGTAACGGTCGGGGGCATGATCGCATCGATCCAGCGAACACCTGCGAAGTGAACGATGATGCCGACAAGAGCCAGGGTTGCGCCGGTGGCGATGATTCCGCCAAGTGCGAAGCTCGGGCCAAGTTCCTTAGTTCCAGAGACCGCCAAGATCGGCGAAATTAAAGCGAAGGACGACCCCAAATAACTTGGGAGTCGTCCTGCAGTGATAAGGAAGAAGAGGAGCGTTCCAATTGCCGAGAAGAACAATGTCGTTGACGGTGGGAAACCGGTGAGCAATGGAACCAAAAAAGTTGCCCCGAACATTGCAACGACGTGTTGTGCGCCAATTCCAATTGTTCGAGGCCAAGAAAGACGTTCGCCGGGAAGAACTACGTCCCCGGGAGCAATACTGGTGCCATCGCCATGAAGTTTCCAGCGGAAGAATCCTGATTGTGCAACAGACATGCTGCTATATCTCCGATCAGTTAAAAGGTCTGGGCCGAAACCGGTCGGAACACCAGCATAGACCGAAATCTGAGTGTTGTGTGAAAATGCCCGCTATGTGGCGCCTCACAGGACGGCTTTACTTCGTTCGGTTGTGGCCTAATGCTGCGGTATTCACCTTGAAGGCATGAGATATGGCATGCTTGAGGAAGGAATCAATGTGTGTGTAGGTCGAAGGAGTATCGGAGGGTATTCATGGCACTCAATCCCTATGCTCCCGGCGGTAGTGGGATCAGCGCGAGCAATGCTGCCAATGCAGCAACGGCCTCGACCGTCCTGGACCCCTACGGACCAACTCCACACCTCGGGCAACCAAAGTCTGAACAACCGCAGAGCATGGTGTTCCCGGGCAGCGACGACACCTCGCTGCTTGATGTGTTTGCAAGCCCCGGTTACACCTCTCCCAAACCGCAGGTCAATACGATTGCAAATTTTGCGGCGTGGGTAAGCACGCTCTCACTATTCTTCCTTCCCGCGATTATCGCTGTGATTCTGGGAATCATTGGACTTGTCGGTTCGACGAGCATGAACGGTGTGGGACGTAGGGCATCGATTGCGGCAATTATCGCCGGAGTTATAGGGATTTCGATCTGGTTCCTGCTCTGGATGGTATTCTTCTGGCGCCCTTCGTGAGGGATTCCACGCCGAAAGCTGGCGTGAAAATTTCGTGATTTCGACGAATTCCGCTAGCATTACGGGGTGCGTGTTTCACGCTCCGGAGGATTCGCCTAGTGGCCTATGGCGCACGCTTGGAAAGCGTGTTGGGTGCAAGCCCTCGGGGGTTCGAATCCCCCATCCTCCGCGATATGCCCCCGGGATCTGTTGAGATTCCGGGGTTTTTCGTTGCAATAACTAGTTTTCCTTGAGGTTCCCGGTCCTCTTAAAGTGGACAAGAATGGACAGAAATGGACAACTGTACCTAGATATTTAGGTACAGTTTAGGTACGCTCCTGTCGTACCTAACCCCCGCCAGGAGCAGATCGTGCGACAGAAAGCCCCTCTTCCATCCGGTATTAGCCAGCGCTCGAACGGCAAGTACTGGGTGAGAATCAGCTACGAGGGCAGACAGGTCTCCGTAGGACTCTTCGACACACTCTCCGATGCGAAGGTTGCTCTCACCCTCGCTAAAGCAGACGCAGTCAAAGGCATGTTCGTTCCTCCGGCTGAAAAGCGTCGTGCAGCCCGAGAAAAAGCAGCCGCAGAAGCGGCCCGCACACTCACCCTCGGACAGTGGGCGCACGAATGGCTCGCCTCATTCGCAGGCCTCGTGGAAATCGGTCAACGATCCAAAGCCACCTACCGTGAGTATGAGAGCGTCCTCAGCCTTTACGTCCTCCCCGCGTGGGCAAAAACCCCGCTCTCACACATCACACCCGCAGATGTGGAAAAGCTCCTCGCCTCCATCCTGGCAAGGAAAGGCACGAAAACCCGCAACAAAGTCCTGCGCACTATCCGCCCCCTCTTCAACGCCGCAGTCGAACAAGGCGCGGGGGGCCTGGATAAATCTCCTGTGAAATCCAAGCC
Source organism: uncultured Actinomyces sp. (assembly GCA_938030835.1). Lineage (GTDB taxonomy): Bacteria > Actinomycetota > Actinomycetes > Actinomycetales > Actinomycetaceae > Pauljensenia. The sequence goes on from CALHID010000128.1 coordinate 23,454, forward strand.
GCTAAAAGCAGTGGTCGACGAACGTACCACCGCCACACCCGAACAGGTGAAAGCCCTCGCTGACGCCATGCCCTCGCGTCTCGCCCTAAGCGTTTACCTGGCCGCCTGGTGTGCCCTCAGACAGGGTGAAGCGCTCGGCTTGCAGCGCCGTGATTTCATTGGCCTCGACACCCCTCAGCCTATGCTTCGCGTGGAACGCCAGTGGAATCAGAAAACCAACCCACCCGGCTACACCATTACCAAGGGCAAAGACGCGCGCACCATCTCAATTCCCACTAGCCTCGCCCCACTCATCCTCACCCACCTCGACCAATACGTCGGAGAAGACCCCGACGCCCCAGTTTTTGGATCCTCGATCCATCCGGGCCGCCCCACCTCGCAAACAGCCCACAACAAAGCCTGGAAAACCGCACGTGAAGCAACGGGCCTATCCACGCTCCACTTCCACGACCTCAGACATACCGGCCTCACCCTCTATGCGCAGCAAGGCGCGACCGTGAAGGAAATTATGGAGCGCGGCGGCCACAAAGACATCGAAGTCGCCCTCCGCTACCAACACGCAGCCTCCGAGCGTGCTCGCGCGCTTGCGGATGCGCTACCCGTGCAGGTGTGATCTTAGAGTGAAGGTTGTAGGGAAATGTTGTTTTTGAGCCGGAATTTATATAGCTCGTTCCGCCCGATTCAAGAGGCGTTGCCACGCTTCGATGAGCCATGTGGGTAGATCGAGCTCTTCAGCAATCACCCCGGGTTCACATCCGTAGACCTCTTCGAGGCGTGCGTAAGTGGTGGGATTTATAAATCTGAGGGCAACTTTCTCGTTGATGAATTCCTCGACGTATTCGTCTTGGTGCCCCGCGTCTCCTCTGCGTGCGTGTTCGAGTTCGTGTGCGAGAGTACATGCCATACTCGCCACTGGCAGTCTCTTTTTGAGCCAAATCGTTTTCTGGCTCGGATCCCAGACTCCCTCTAGACCTGCCGGCAGGCGCATTTCCTGCACGCAGATTCCTTGTACCGCCGCCTCGGCACACAGTTCCTCAAAAGACGGTCTACTCATATGTGCAAGTATCCAGATGCTCAGGGCAGCTGAAACACTTTTGGTGATATCTGTGCCTGAGTCAACAAATAATCGCCTTGACCCGTGGGGAATCAAGGCGATTACGTACGTGCAGGATGTTCAACCTTTGCGTTGTGCTCGAATTTGTTGGCTCAGGCGATACTGCTCGGCCTCAGGTTCTTCGACGAAATCCAAGAGATTACCATCGATTTCCTTAAGCGCTTCACGAACTTCTACGGGTGTGGTGTAGAAAAATTCGCGACGCAAGTTCACTTGGTTTACGCGAGCATCTGCGAATCGGTGATGAAGCTCAGTTTCCACTCCGACAGCGTCGTTAGAGAAGAAAAGAGCATGGACGTCAAAGCCGAAGGGAACGGAAGCGTCCCCTAGCTCATTGATCCGATCCATTGGCTCGAGGCGGCGAGTCATACCGATTTTCACAATTCCAGGACCGAAGGCTCCAATATTGGAAATAACGTAGACGTAGCCTGCTCGGGTATTTGCGGCTCGATAGTCAACGTCTTCAATCTTTGCGCCGACCTCGTCAAGCTTTTCTTGAATCTTCGCTGCTTCCTCGTCATTCCCCTGCTCTTTGAGCTGAGTAAGCACATTAAGGTAGTGAAGACGCTCTTTCTCCAGCTTCTCCTTAGCCGCAGCAAGTTCTTGCTGCACTTTCTTTTCCTCACGCAGCCTCGCGCGCTCTTCCTTCTCAGCCTCCTTCTCAGCCTTTTTCGCATTCTGATAGCGCAGTGTGAGATCAAGCTCGCGTAAACGCAGCTGATGGTAATGGTGTGTAATTTCAAGATCAATCATGGTGCCAAGCTTCGCCACCTGGTCACGCGCACGCTCCAACCTATTCCGAGCCGTCTCACCATTCCCAGCTTTTACTGTCAACATGCAGTTCTCACACTCTGCGTTGTATGCACGCAGCATCATCTTGGACATATCCGAGACGAACTTCCGCCCTTTGGCCGCTGAGTTGTTAAAGGTGAAGCCCGTAGTTGCCCTGGTCGCCGTTTTGTCCTTAATGCACTTCTTGATGTCCTCGCGCACAGCCTGCAACTGCTCGCCGAGCTCAATAGAACTAAGTGCTGGGTGAGTGTATTCGGTATATCCGGAATCCACCATCTCAGCGGTCGCCGAGTAAATAGCTCGCAATTTGCCGATTTCACCTTCCAACTGTTTGCGTTCCTCGAGGAAGCGCTCGCGGTCGTTATAAGCCTGCTGGGCGGCAGCGTGAGCGCGTGCGGCTTCAGCTTCGGCCTGAGCATTTTGAGATGCTAGCTGCCCTTCGGATTGAACCCTCTGAGACTCCAGTTGGGCGATGTATTCCTGGAGGCGCAGCGCGTCGCCGCCGCCCATTTGTTCGATAGTTGCCTGAAGATTTTGAACAGTGGCCTCGAGGTATTGGATTCGCTTTGCTTTTTCTCCGAACATGGTGAACCTGTCTCTCGCATCGTTGAGTGAGTTGCGAGAAACAGGTTACGTGTTTTTCACGAGGCTTTTAAGGTCACTCGTCCCACTCTTCAGGTGGCACCTGAGATTCCTCGCCAATCTCCTCAAGCTTGGATCGCTCTACATCCTCGCGAGTGAAGTTCGCAGCTAACCTCCACGCGTCCTTTTCAGAGGGTGGGATGAGTTCAAAATCAGGATCGCCAGGAGCTGGGATGCGGGCAACCTCTGGCTCGGGAGCTGCCTGTGTGCTCGCTGCGAGACGATCCTCAGCCTCCGCAAGGAGGGCACTAGCGGTTGTGTTAAAAGCGACTGCGAGCGAATTGAGCTCACCGATTGTTGGAGCGGGGGACTCGGCGAAGAAAATCTTGCGTCCGCGCATGTTGCCGATCCCAGCTTTTACGACGATTGAATTTCGCGACACGCCAGACTCTCGCAGAAGGTCATTGAGGACTTCGGCGACTTGTAAATCCAGCGGTTCCAGCGGTTTTGATGCTCGTGGCATACCTCAGAGAGTAAAGCAAATGAGTCAATTTGACTAGAGCAGTTGACATATTGATTCAAGTAAGTCAATATATTGCTCATGGAACTTGATTCACTTAAGTCAAGCGAGATCGAGACTCTCGTTGGCGCAGAGATTCGCGCAGAAGCCGCACGGCACCGGCTCCCCCTCGCGTTCCTTGCAGCCAAAGCAGGAGTTTCGCGCCAAACTTTTTCACGAAAAATCAACGGCCAAATGAGCTTCCGTCTCAAAGAAGTCAACGGAGTAGCCAACTACTTCGGCCTCACAGCCTCCGAACTCATTGCAAGAGCTGAACACGCGCTCGCGGCTTCTACCAAGGAAGGAGAAGAACAGTGAACACCCCCGCTCCTACGGTCCCGGTCCCGCCCGCTTACTACAGCCTTGAACAGGCCGGCCAGGCTCTTGGCTTGAGTGTGAGAAGCGTGCGCCGACTGATTTCACGCGGCGAACTCAAAGCCAAGAAGATGAACGGCTCCATCCGCGTCCCCGTCTCGGCAATCGACAAAGCCGGAACCCCGATCCGCGTCTACAAGAAATAAAAAAGCGGCGACCCCGCACACGACCAAGCCTGCGGAGCCGCCATCATCCCCCTCCCCGAAAGGAAGGAAAACATTCATGAACAAGAATACCAGCCGCCGAGCTCAGTTCGACTGGATCATCCGATTGAATTTCCAATACGAAAAACGCCTGCGCAAGATTGCGGCCACACTCCCCGCCCACCTACAGCAGCGCTTTCTCAACGACCACGGAGTAGAGGAGCAGCAATGAGCCCGCAGCTTGACTTCCATGAAGCCCTCCAAGCCTCACGTGAAAAACGAGAACGCACCCAGGAACGCGAGGAACAGGTCATGCACGTGAGCACCGTCCTCACCTTCACCTCCCTAACCCTCCTCGCCGTCGCCTACATCCTCCTTTTCGCGGCCACCCTCTTTGATTCGCAGTGGCGGATGAGCTGGCCACACTTCACCTACTTCGCTGCCCTGCACGCCCTCGCCCTTATCTCATTCCTACTGATGGAGAAGAACAAATGACCACCCAGATCGGCACTCAGATCGAAAACGCCGCCGCCCGCCTCATCGACATCAAGCAGCAAATCGACGCTCTCGCAGGTGAAAAAGCACAGATCGAAGGCTGGCTGCGCGACCAGTTCCAGCCAGGACAGACCATCGAAGCTGGCGACCACCAGATCACGATCAGTCGCCCCACCCGCAGGCTCAACACCACCGCGATCACATCCGCCTACCCGGTCATTTCCTGGCCTAACCTCTACACCCCCACGCTCAACACGGCGGCGGTGAAGAAGCACCTGTCCGAAAAGACCCTTGAAGATGGCGGCTTCTACACCGAAGGCGCGCCCACCGTGAGGGTGAAATAAGGTGAGCGAAGAACCGCTGAGCGACCTCACCAGCACACCAGACTGGTGGGACACCTACCAAGGCGTAGACGCAGCCCAGGCAGAACGTGACATCACCGGGCAGATCCTGGACGCGATCACCAACCACCCGCGCAGCTTGCAAAAAAGGATCGGGCCGAGTGAAATCGGCAACCCATGCACGCACTGCCTGGCTGCCCGCCTCGCCGGCTGGGAGAAAACAGAACTGGGTGTCCCGTGGACAACCACGAAAGGGACAGCAATTCATTTTTGGCTCGAGCACCTTTTCATGGACGCGGATACTCGCCGCCCAGACTACGTGGCTAGAGGACACAAGAAACGGTGGGTGTGCGAGGAGACAGTGTGGGTGGGCGACATCGGCGACACCCCGATCACGGGGAGCACCGACCTTTTCGACCTCCACGCCGGACAAACCGTCGACTGGAAATTCGTCGGCCAAAACAGCCTCAAAAAATACCGGGCCAAAGGCCCCTCCGACACCTACCGGGTCCAAGCCCACCTATACGGCAGGGGCTGGGAACGCAGAGGCTGCAAAGTCAACACCGTGTCGATCCTGTTCCTCCCAGCCCAATCAGCCGCGTGGGGAGATCACTTCTGGTGGAGCGAGCCCTACGACGAGCAAATCGCCCTAGCAGCGTTGGAACGCGCCAACCATTTGGATAAGCAAATCCGTACCCTGCGAGCTTTCGCAGGCGAGGAAGCCGTCACCCAGTGGATCAGCGGCCTCGACCGAGCGGACGGCTGTTTTGACTGCCGCAAATACCCCGACTACACGCCGCCCCCGCAGACAGAAGGAGGAGTGACCTTCGACCTGTAAAAAGACCATCCCACTCACACCAATTTTTTTACATCAACAAGAAAGAAGAAACGATCATGACCGACACATTCACCACCCCTAACCCCTTCGCCGACATCGACTCCGCCCTACATGGCGGCAGCAAGTCCTTTTTCAACAAGAACTCCGAACCTGGGGACACCATCACCGGCACCATCGCCAAGGTGGACGTGAAGCAGGCGACGAACTATAAGACGGGTGAACCGGAGTTCTT
>CALHID010000129.1 GCA_938030835.1 uncultured Actinomyces sp.
GGAGACGCGGACTCGCTGGGCGCTGCAGACTCGGACGCCGAGGGCGTTGAGCTTGCAGAGGCCTCAGGATTGTTCACCTGCGTCTGGTCACTGGAATCGGTTGCGCTCGGAGTCGGGTTACTTTGTGACTGGGTGACCGCGGGAAGCATCGCTAGAACCGGACGGAAATTCATCTGCGAGGACGAGCGGATCAGGTTCAGAGTTTCCTGTGAAGGAGTACCCGGAATCGACACCGAAATATTCGAGGATCCCAGGGAAGAGATCTCGGACTCGGACACACCAGAGGCATCGATACGCTGACGAATGATATTGATCGCCTCGGTGATGTCGTTCTCGGTAACCTCGCGATCAACCCCTCCAGAAGCAACTGGAGTCAGGATCAACTGAGTACCGCCCTGCAAGTCCAACGCAAGCGAGGGAGAATACGAAGCACCTTTATTCGTCAGTTTTCCGACAACAAGAGATGCTGTACCAAGAACAAAAATAAAGATCAGAGTAAATAGAGCGCGCCAAGGATGGCGCTTTTGAGTTGTCACGATGGTCTACCTTTAGTTCCCCTCGGGATCACTTCGTCTCGGCCGAGTCGTCCTGCGAATCCAAGCCAAGAACCGGCTCTTCTTCAGACTCGCCAGAAGCGTCGTCTTTCTCTGCATCAGTGCTCTGGAACGGAAGTTCCTCAGCCACGTCCAAAATTGCCCGCTGATCCCAATAAGTCTCGTGGCCACCGGGGGTCTCAAGAATGACGATCTCACCATCTTGGTCAACGAAACGACCCCAGAATCCAGAGCGCAGACGAACCCACGCGCCGGGGACCATCATTTCCTTACGACGTTCTTCAGCCTTCTTTTCCTGTTCAGCCATACGCTTTCGGGCGCGACTATTGAAAATAAACATGGCGACAAGCATCAGGCCGACGAAAATCAGGAACAATGTATTCACGATCTATCTTTCTTCTTGGGGCAGGAATGCATGAAAGCTATCCGCATACAGTGTAATAGGAAGCAGCGCATTTGGGTGACATCCCAATATAAAAACGAGATTACTCAAAGAGAGCAGATTCAGCCGGCGGCGTTAAACCAAGGTGTTTCCATGCTTTAGCAGTTGCCATCCGACCGCGTGTCGTCCTCAGGATGAAACCTTCACGAACCAAATAGGGCTCTGCGACCGTCTCAACGGTTTCTGCTTCCTCGCCAACAGTCACTGCAAGGGTGGTGAGCCCAACCGGCCCTCCCGCAAAGCGGCGGCACATTGCGTCAAGAACAGCACGGTCCAGACGGGCTAGGCCAAAAGCATCGACCTCAAAGAGTTCAAGAGCACCTCGCGCAGCTTCAAGCGTGAGCTGGCCATTGCCTCGAACTTGGGCGTAGTCAACGACACGACGCAATAGCCTATTGGCGATTCGAGGAGTCCCCCTGGAACGAGAGGCGATCTCATGGGCTGCTTTCGCATCAATAGGAGTTGAGAGAAGCTCTGCAGATCGTCGAACAACCATTTCAAGGTCTTCCGTCGAATAAAACTCGAGATGAGCGGTGAAACCAAAGCGATCACGAAGCGGTGCAGGAAGAAGGCCAGAACGAGTTGTCGCACCAACAACAGTAAAAGGCGGTAGGGTCAGCGGAATCGACGTAGCTCCCGGACCTTTGCCAACGACAACATCGACTCGGAAATCCTCCATAGCGAGGTAAAGCATTTCCTCAGCGGTACGGGCAAGACGATGAATCTCATCAATGAAGAGAACATCGCCTTCCTGCAGCCCGGATAAAATTGCAGCTAAATCACCCGCATGCTGAATCGCCGGTCCTGAAGTGAGGCGCAAAGATGTCCCCATTTCAGCAGCGATGATCATTGCCAGTGTCGTCTTACCTAATCCAGGCGGTCCTGCTAGTAAAACGTGGTCGGCGCTCGCGCCACGAGCCCGCGCAGCATCAAGCACTAACTGAAGCTGATCACGAACAACCTTCTGACCAACAAATTCGCTCAAACGCTTGGGGCGAAGAGCAGCCTCAGCAGCCCTCTCAAGTTCCCCCGCGTCTGGGGCAACGATATTGACGGAGGCCTCGAACTCATCGGCCATTTGCGCCTCCCAACTTAATCAATGCTGCACGTAGGAGATCCGAAGCGTTGAGACCATTTCCGCCTAGCTCGGCCAGAGCAGCGTCTGCCTTTGCATCGTTCCATCCCAAGCCAATCAACGCTGCCTTCACTTCTGCTTCGACTACTCCCGACATCGGTGCCGAGGCCTGAGGAAGTTCAGCCGGGAGTCCAAGCTTATCGCCCAGCTCCACAAGCATGCGCGAGGCAACCTTCTTACCAACTCCGGGAATCCTAGCCAAAGCTGCGGTATCTTGATCTGCCACAGCGCGCCGCAGATCATTCGGGGTGAAAACAGAAAGAGCGGCCAGGCCAATCCTGGGGCCGATACCACTGACTGACATGAGGATTTCGAATACTTCGCGCTCTTCTTCAGTCTTGAACCCGTAGAGCGTTAAAGAATCTTCACGAACAATCAGATGGGTATAGAGCTCAACATCATCACCTTTGTGGAGCTCACTAGCAAAAGGTGGAGTCACGAAGACTTGAAAGCCGATGCCTCCGTGGACAACAACGACGTCACCCACACCTACGCGTGCGATGTTGCCGAGAACTCGGGAAATCATGCTTTCACCTCAACAATGTTCTTGATGGGACCGAACATACGTACGATACCCTAGCTGCGTCGACGACGGGGGTCGACCGCGCCGGTTCGGCGCTGCGCAGCTTGAGCCTCTGCCCACATTTGTTGTGCCGGAGTCAGACGCCCCCTAGCCGAAAGCTTCCCGGACTGAGAAACTGCAACTGTAGAGTCTCCCCTAGCTCCAAGCAGCCCAGTCCCTCGCCATGCATGGCAGATTGCGATAGCTAATGAGTCAGCGGCATCAGCGGGCTTCGGGGGTTTATCCAACCCCAGAATACGAGCAACCATATGCTGAACCTGCGCCTTATCAGCATTGCCATTCCCCGTCACTGCGCTTTTTACTTCTGAAGGGGTATGTATTGCCATGGGAAGTCCAGCCCGTCCCGCTGCAGCAAGTGCAACTCCCATGACCTGCATAGTCGTCGAAACCGAACGAAGATTGTCCTGAGCGAAAACCTGTTCGATGGCAACGACCTCAGGTTCGTATAGGGAGATCACATGATCAATCGCATCGGCGATCTTGGCTAAGCGAAAATGCTGGGCAAGTTCGGTTGAAGACCGGGCAACTCCGACAAAAACCATCGATGCACGCCGAGAGGGATCCACGTCAACAACGCCCAAGCCACAGCGTGTAATACCCGGGTCGATTCCCAAAACTCGCATGATTAAGATTCCTGCTGAACCATCCGTGTAAAGAGTTCGTGGAAGCGCCAGTCCGTGCCGATCTCCGGGTGGAAGGAGGTTGCGAGTGCCTGACCACTACGGACAGCAACAATTGGCCCATCGGGAGCATTTCCGGCGCGCGCGAGCACGTCCACAGACTCACCCACCGACTCAACCCAAGGCGCCCTAATAAAGACGGCGGGGAAAGGCTTCCCTTCGATACCTTTGATATCAAGGTCCTCTTCGTAAGAGTCCACCTGACGGCCAAAAGCATTCCGGCGCACAACCATGTCGATGGCACCAAATGAACGCTGATCATCCCTGCCATCAAGAATCGAAGTCGCAAGCATGATCATTCCCGCGCATGTCCCATAGACCGGCATTCCATTTGATATCTGCTCAGCTAACTGATCAAAAATGCCGAATGAAAGCAGCAGATTGGACATAGTTGTCGATTCGCCGCCTGGAATTACCAAACCGTCAACAGAGGCGAGTTCCTCGCTACGTCGCACTAGGACAGCGCGGGCGCCGGATTCTTCCAGCGCCCGCACGTGTTCGGCGACATCACCCTGAAGGGCGAGAATGCCGATATTTACCATCCGCGTTCAGCCAATCGATGGTCAACGGGAAGGTCGTCGACGTTAATGCCAACCATTGCTTCACCAAGGCCACGCGAGACTTCTGCAATAACCGAAGGATCATCGTAGAAAGTCGTTGCCTTGACGATAGCGGCCGCACGCTTCGCAGGATCGCCCGACTTGAAAATGCCGGAGCCAACAAAGACGCCTTCGGCACCAAGCTGCATCATCATGGCGGCATCGGCGGGGGTTGCAATGCCACCAGCCGTGAAGAGCACGACGGGGAGGCGGCCCTCGCGGGCGACCTCAGCAACGAGCTCGTAGGGTGCCTGAAGTTCCTTGGCCGCAACGTAGAGCTCGTCCTCGGGCAAGGAGGTCAGGCGGCGAATCTCGTCGCGGATCTTACGCATGTGCGTGGTCGCGTTGGAGACATCTCCGGTTCCGGCCTCGCCCTTAGAACGGATCATAGCCGCGCCCTCGTTA
>CALHID010000130.1 GCA_938030835.1 uncultured Actinomyces sp.
CCACCGTGGGCAAGCAGCCCAAGGATCAGTTTGACTTTTTCCCGCTGACCGTTGACGTTGAAGAACGTTCCTACGCGGCCGGCCGTATCCCCGGATCGTTCTTCCGTCGCGAAGGCCGTCCCGGAACCGAAGCGATTCTGGCAGCACGCCTGATCGACCGTCCGCTGCGCCCCGGCTTCAAGAAGGGCCTGCGCAACGAGGTTCAGGTTGTCGCAACCGTTCTGGCTGCGCACCCCAACGATGCCTACGACGTCCTGGCAATTAATGCTGCCTCGATGTCGACCCAGATTGCTGGTCTTCCCTTCTCTGGCCCCATCGCAGGTACCCGTCTGGCCCTCATCGACGGCCAGTGGGTCGCATTCCCGCGCTGGTCGGAGATGGAGCGCTCCGTCTTCAATATCGTTGTCGCCGGTCGCATTGTGACCACCGAAGACGGTTCTGAAGACGTCGCCATCATGATGGTTGAAGCCGGCGGCGGCGAAAACGAATGGGACCTCATTCAGGCAGGCGCCGTTGCGCCGACCGAAGATGTCGTGGCTGACGGCCTCGAGGCCGCAAAGCCCTTCATTCGTGCACTGTGCGAAGCTCAGATGAAGGTTGCAGAGGTTGCCTCCAAGGAAACTGCTGAATTCCCGATCTTCCTGGATTACTCCGATGAGCAGTACGCAGCAGTCGAGCAGTGGGTAGGCGATAAGCTCGCCAAGGCTCTTCTCACTGAAGGCAAGCTCGCCCGCGAAGAGGCAGTCGACCAGGTCAAGGCCGATATGCTCGAAGCTCTGTCCGAGCAGTTCCCCGAGGGCGAAAAGGAACTCAAGGCTGCATTCCGTTCTCTGGAAAAGCAGACCATTCGTAACCGCACCCTGCGCGAAGAAATTCGTATGGATGGCCGTTCGCTGCGTACCATCCGCTCCCTGAGCGCCGAGGTCGAGGTTCTTCCTCGCGTCCACGGTTCGGCTCTCTTCCAGCGCGGCGAGACCCAGATTCTGGGTGTGACGACCCTGGCCATGCTCCGTATGGAGCAGCAGCTGGATAACCTTTCGCCCATCACGGCGAAGCGTTACATGCACCAGTACAACTTCCCGCCTTACTCGACCGGCGAGACCGGCCGTGTGGGTTCGCCCAAGCGTCGCGAAATTGGCCACGGTGACCTTGCAGAGCGCGCTCTTAAGCCCGTGATCCCTTCGCGTGAAGAGTTCCCCTATGCAATCCGCCAGGTCTCCGAGACCATGGGGTCCAACGGCTCCTCTTCGATGGGGTCCGTGTGTGCATCGACTCTGTCGCTGCTCCAGGCTGGCGTGCCGCTGCGCGCCCCCGTCGCAGGTATCGCAATGGGCCTCATGACCGGTGAAGTTGATGGCAAGCAGAAGGCCGTGACCCTGACCGATATCCTCGGTGCTGAAGACGGCTTCGGCGATATGGACTTCAAGGTCGCTGGTACCCGTGAGTTCATCACCGCTCTGCAGCTGGACACCAAGCTCGACGGCATCGACTCCCAGGTGCTGCGTGGTGCGCTGGCACAGGCCCGCGACGCACGCCTGCAGATCCTTGACCTGATGGAGCAGGCAATCGACGCCCCCGATGAGATGAGCCCCTACGCTCCTCGCATTATCACGGTCCAGGTCCCCGTCGACAAGATCGGTGAAGTCATTGGCCCCAAGGGCAAGATGATCAACCAGATCCAGGAAGACACCGGCGCCGAACTGACCATCGAGGACGACGGAACCGTCTACATCGGTGCATCGACCGGTGAAGCCGCAGAAGCCGCACGCGCGATGGTCAACCAGATTGCCAACCCGCAGATGCCCGAGGTGGGGGAGCGCTTCGTGGGAACCGTCGTGAAGACGACTTCCTTCGGTGCCTTTGTTTCCCTGACCCCCGGCAAGGACGGCCTCCTGCACATCTCGCAGGTTCGTCGTCTGGTCGGCGGTAAGCGCATCGACTCTGTCGATGATGTCCTTCAGGTTGGCCAGCAGGTCGAGGTTGAGATCCACGAGATCGGCGACCGCGGCAAGCTCAGCCTCTACGCCGTCGTCGATGGCGAAACCGGTGAGCTCGAGGCTAGCGATGAGCAGCCTCGTCGCCGCGAGCGTTCAGAGCGCCCCGAGCGTCGTGAACGCCGTGAGCGTCGTCCCCGTACGCGCACACGCCGTCGTCGCGATGATGACGAGGCCCAGGCCTCTGAGGGCTCCGATGAGGAGTGACCTCGCGCTGAGGGCGCGTTAGACAACGCGTACTCAAAACTTTTATGCCGTGTGGGGCGAAGGAATTCCTTCGCCCCACACGGCATATTTATGCCTGTGCAACAGCCTGTTCATCGCCTTTGGGGTGTCATCTCAGTTATCTAGAAAAGCGGTAATTATCGACGAATATCGTCGGAAAAAATTTGATTCTTTGGGCCTAAAGACCCCTCGTTTTCATCTGAGGTCATTGATAGCGTTGGGGACGTGGCAGCGATTATTGCCTGTGACACATCGTGTTTCGACACCGATGTATGTTCACAGAAATTCACCGCCCCCAGTGGCGGGATGCTGCACGAACAAGCCGCAATTTTGGACGAATGTAGTCCAGGATATGTGCGGTATCACCCTAGTCCGATGAACTCTATTCTTCAGTGATAGAAAGGTCTTTCACATGTTGGGTTCTGCAGAGAGAAAAGCGAGCGACCTGAGCGCGGGTCACCGCATCTTCCTTCTGATCTTGGTCTCGATCGGTAGCTCGATCATTTACACCCCCGCCTATCTTCAGTATGTCTTCGAAGAACCGCTGGGTAAGGCCCTCATCGCCTCGGGTGGTGCTACGCCCGAAAACGTTGCCACCACGCTGGGTACGCTTCTGAGCGCATACGCTATGACCGCACTTGTGTGCTATCTGCCCTCCGGTATTGTGGCGGATATTGTTCGCGTTCGTACCCTTTCGTGGGTCGGTTTCGGTCTGACTGCACTGCTCACCTTCTGGTACGCAATGTTCCCCTCGCTGACCACGATTCGTTTCCTTTTTGTCGCGATGGGTGTCACAACCATCCTCATTTGGTGGGGTATCCGTTACAAGCTGGTGCGCCTGATCTCTGATGAAAACGGCTACTCGCGAAACATTGGTCTTTCTTACGCTTTCTACGGCCTCGCCGGTCTGATCCTTGGCTTCTTCAACTCGTGGCTGGTCGCTCACCTCGCATCGCGTGGTGACATCATTCCCATGCGTACTCTGCTCTTCATCCTCGGTGGCCTGATCATGGTCCTTGCCATTCTCTCCTTCTTCTTCATCCCGAAGTTCGAAGGTGAAATCGGGTCCTCTGAAGGTGGTTTCTCGGTCAAGCAAATCGGACAGGTCTTGGCGAACCCGGTCGTCTGGCTGGCAGCTGCCACCTTGTTCTTCGTCTACTTCTTCTACACAGGTGTAAACCAGACCACCGGCTACATGAACAAGGTCATGATGCTTGCTCCCGCAGTAGTCACCATGGTCGCAACCGTCCGTACCTACGGTATCTCGCTGGTCTCGGCTCCCTTCTTCGGATGGGTTGCTGAGAAGGTCGGTTCGCCGTCGCGTGTCATTGCAGCTGCTTCGCTGTTGGTTGCAGTGCTCTTCGCTGGATTCGCCGTCCTGCCCTCGGGCGCGAACGCTATCCTCACCGCTGGATTGGTGATCCTCTTGGCGTTTATTGCCAACGGCGTCTTCGGCATTGTTTCCTCGCAGCTCACTGAAGGTAAGGTCGCTCCCGCGGTCTTTGGTACGGCCTCGGGCCTGCTCTCGGTCATCGGCTTCCTTCCCGATACCTTCTCCTACACCTGGTTTGGCTCGATTCGCGACGCAGCAGGTGACGCACAAGAATCAGCGTTCCATCAGATCTTCATGATCCTTGGCGGCGCGGCCCTTCTGGCAGCAGTTTGTGCGATCTCGCTGGTTGTCGTGATTCGTATTCGCGAGAAGAAGAACGTCGAGGCCTGAAAACCACGTACTGAGGAAGGAGGACGTAGTGGCACATAAGCTTGATGTTCCCAGCATGTGGAGCGAGCAGATGGGCGCCGTCGTTGCCAAGCAGAACGAGCTGGCAAAAGACGCGTACTCGACCGATCAGAGCATCGAAGAGATGCGACAGGCCTATCGCAGTGAACGCCGTTTCTGGAACGAGGGCGGTCCGCATGTGGAAAGCGCGGAAGACCGAATGGTCCCGACGCGCCACGGGAGTATCCCGGTGCGCCGCTACGTCCCCCAGGCCTCGGAAGAAGAAACTAACGAATCTGCTCGTCCCCTGATTGTTTATATTCATGGTGGCGGCTGGTTGATCGGCGATGTCGATACCCACGATCGCATCACCCGGACGATTGCCTCGCTCACGGAAGCCATCGTCGTTTCGGTGGGTTATACGCTCTCTCCGGAAGCGCAATACCCGCAGCCGATCGAAGAAATTTCCGATGTCACTGACTACATTGTCCAGCACGCGCAGGAGTGGGGAATTGATCCTCAGGATGTCTCCTTCTCGGGCGACAGTGCGGGTGCAAATATGGCATTCGGTGCGCTGCTCTACCTTCGTGATCACGGCAAAGCTGTGAACGCGCGGAGCATGCTGCTCTTCTACGGAGCATACGGCTTGCGTGACTCTCGATCGATGCGACTGCTGGGCGGCCCTTGGGATGGTCTCACCGAAGCCGATTACGAGTACTATCTCAAGGCCTATCTTGGGGATCTTGAAAAGATTCGCGAACCTTACGTGAATATTTTGGATAACGATCTGTCTTCGGCAGTTCCTCCCTGTTTCATCGTGGCCGCAGGCTTGGATCCTCTCAAAGATGATTCCGAGGCGCTCCACGAACTGCTTGATATCGCGGGAGTGGATAACGAATTCGTGGTCTATCCGAAGGTTATCCATGCATTCCTTCATCACTCTCGGATGTTGGATGACACGATGGATGCGATGCGGCGGGCAGCTGACTTCTTCCACAACCACAAAATCTAAGAAACCCACAAAATTCATATCACCGACGATAGGAAGTAAAAATGGACTTTTCACTGAGCGAAGACCAGCAATTGATGGTCGATGGATTCACTGAATTGATGGAGTCGCGTAACTGGGAGAAGTACTTCCAGGAATGCGATGAACGCTCCGAATACCCTCAGGAATGGGTTTCGGCAATTTGCGAGCTCGGCTTTGACCAGATCCTCCTTCCTGAGGAGAACGGCGGTCTGGGTGCCGATTGGGTGACGCTTACCGCCGCATACGAGGCCCTGGGTCGCGCCGGTGGCCCCACCTACGTTCTCTACCAGCTTCCCTGCTGGGATACCGTTCTGCGTGAGGGCACCGAGGAACAGAAGGAAAAGATCCTTTCCTTCGTGGGCACCGGTAAGCAAATGCTCAACTACGCAATGACCGAGCCGAGTGCAGGATCCTCATGGGATGATATGCGCACGACCTACACCCGTAAGGACGGCAAGGTCTACCTGAACGGTCACAAGACCTTTATTACTTCCTCGAAGTACGTGCCCTACCTGGTTGTTATGGCTCGCGATAGCGACAACATGGACACCTACACCGAGTGGTTTGTCGATATGTCCCTGCCGGGTATTACCAAGGAACCCCTGCACAAGCTGGGACTGCGCATGGACTCGTGCTGCGATATCTACTTCGATAACGTCGAACTTCGCGAAGAAGACCTCTTCGGAACCGAAGGAAATGGATTCCGCCGCGGAGTCGCCGACTTCGATCTTGAGCGTTTCCTTGTTGCTCTGACCAACTACGGCCAGGCTTACTGCGCTTTCGAAGACGCTGCGCGCTACGCCAACCAACGTGTTCAGGGTGGACAGGCAATTGCCCGCCACCAGCTCATCCAGCTCAAGTTTGCGGACATGAAGGTTGCGCTCACCAATATGCGCAACATGCTCTACGAAATCGCTTGGAAGCACGATAACGGTCTGCTTGGCCGTGGTGACTGCTCCATGGCGAAGTACTACTGCGCACATGCAGCATTTGAAGTCGTCGACAACGCCCTGCAGGTTCTTGCAGGCGTCGGTATTACCGGTGAACACCGCGTCCAGCGTATGTTCCGCGACCTGCGCGTTGACCGCGTCAGCGGTGGTACTGACGAAATGATGATCCTCACCGCAGGCCGTGCTGCTCTGAAGGAATACCGCTGATCGGCGGGAGGTGGTTGTAATGTCATTACCCGTTGATAAGCCGTCCTACGGCAACCTTGACGGCCTGAAGGTCGTTTACTCGGCAGTGGAAATTGCCGTTCCTACCGCATGCGAAATCATGTCGGAGTGGGGTGCCGATATCACCTGGATTGAGAACACCTACAGTGGTGACTCTGTGCGTGATACCGAGTTCGTCAAGGAAATGGAACGACGCAATCAGCGCTCCATCTCGATGAATCCTTTCACGGATGAAGGAAAAGAGATTATCCGCGCACTCGTCAAGGATGCGGATATCTTCATTGAGTCCTCGAAGGGCCCTGTGTGGGCACGAAAGGGAATCACCGATGACTTCCTGTGGGAGGTCAACCCCCGCCTGGTCATTGTGCACGTTTCCGGTTTCGGCCATGTTGGTGATCCCAAGCGTGTTCACTCCGCGGCATATGACCTGACCGTCCAGGACTATTCGGGTTACGTGTACCAAAACGGTACCCCTGAAGAAGCCATGACGGCAGCTCCCTACACCGGTGACTACTTCAACTCGCTCATGGTGATCTCCTCTGCACTGGCTGCGGTCTTCCGCGCTCAGCGCACCGGAGAAGGTGAGTCGATCGACGTCGCAATGTATGAAACGATGCTGCGTGTTGGCGCCTACTACATGATCGACTACATGAATAAGGGAGTGCTCTACCCGCGTGCGGGCGCACGCCATCAGAACCTGTGCGCGATCGGTCAGTACAAGACCAAAGACGGAATCCTGGGCCTGTGCTGCTACGGCGTTCCTCAGAACAAGTACCTGCTCGAGGTCATTGGTCTGGGGGATCTGTGGGGAACAGAAGAGTACCCCGAGGACACCTCAGCGCTGTGGCTTGACGGCCCCAAGGCCTCGTTGATCGAACAAAAACTGGAAGAGTACTTGCTCACCCAGAACGTCGACGATGTCGAGGCAGATTTTGTTGCCCACAAGATCGCGGCTCAGAAGTGCTTGGATTTTGACGACCTCATGGCCGAAGAACACACCAAGCTACGCGGAAACTTCATGGAGTGGGAGAACCGCGAAGGGGAGACGATCAAGGGCCTGAATACGGTTCCTCGTTTTGCTCATCGCCCCGGTGGTTTCTGGCGTCCGATGCCCGCATTGGGTGAAGACACTCGAGATGTCCTTCACCGAAGCGGTTTCTCAGATGAGGATATCGAGCGTTTCAAGGCTTCCGGTTCCATCAAGTTCGCCGAAGAGGACTGATTCGTGACCATTCGGGATGAGATTCACTCGCGCACTAATCTGCGCGACATCTGGGAGGATGCGGTTAATGCAGCCCCAGAACGCAGCTTCCTCATTTTTGAGGATGTGTGCGCTGGTGTGCGCGTTGAACGCTCCTACCGTCAGACAGATGAACAAGTGAATCGATATGCGAATGCCCTTCTCAAGCTGGGCTATCGCAGCGGTGACCGCATCGCACTCTATCTGCCCAATAGCATCGAGTTCATCGAATGCTTCTTGGCGATTGCGAAGATCGGTGCGGTCATCGTTCCCTTGGATACGAAGGGGACTTCTTTTGAACTTGCGGGGCTGATCGATGCCAGTGGCGCTCGCGCGGTGATTTGTACCCGAGGCTGTTCGCTGACCCTTGACGAGGCCGTGCTGGCCTCGGGAGTTCAAGTGCTCTTGGTGGGAAGCGATGCAGGTGAGGGGGCGGATTCACTACTTGCTCTCAGCCGGACGTGCTCACCGCAGCTGGATTACGATCCGCAGCTTGAAGCGCTGAGTCTTCTGGAAATTATGTTCACCTCTGGGACGACCTCCTCTCCTAAAGGTGTCATGATCACCCATGCCAATGCCGTATTTTCAGGAAAATACGTCAACTGGGAACTGGCGATGACCAGTGATGATCGCTACGCGACTTCTATGGTTGCCAGCCACGTGAATTTCCAGCTCTCGGCCTTCATTCCCGTCATTACCGCCGGAGCGACTCTGATTCTTCTCAGTCGTTACAGTGCGCATCGTTTTTGGAAATCGGTGTGTCAGACCCGAGCGACTCTAGTCCAGGGAATGGCACTAATTGTCATGACGATGCTTGCGCAGCCCGTGGATCCAGAAGAACAGAACCACTGCGTGCGTCAGATGCACTATTTCCTGATGCTGTCTGATGAAGATAAAGAGTGCTTTGAACAGCGTTTTGCTGTTCCACTACTCAATAACTACGGGTCGACTGAGACCTTGGTTGGAGTTGTTACCGATCCGCCCGCGGGGGAGCGGCGGTGGCCTTCAGTGGGACAGGTTGGTCCGGACTATGAACTCAAGATTTGTGATGAATCTGGAGTAGAAGTAGCGCAGGGACACAACGGCGAAATCTGCATTCGTGGCGAGATGGGAATCTCGCTCATGCAAGGGTACTGGCAGCGCCCCGATGCGACTGGGGAGGCAGTCATCGATGGGTGGTATCACACCGGTGACTGGGGATACGTTGACCCCGACGGATGGCTTTTCTTCGTCGATCGGCGACACGACCTCATCAAGCGCAACGGTGAGTCGGTGGCCTCGGGAGAAATTGAAAACCTTCTACGCCAAATCCCGGAAGTGAGCGATGCGGCGGTCGTTGGAGTTCGCAACCCCATTCGCGGGCAAGATATTCATGCCTTCCTCACCCTTCATCCGGGTAAGCACTTGAGCACTGACAGTGTGTTGGAGTTTTGCCGCCAACGACTGTCCTCCTTCAAAGTTCCCAACGAGGTACGAATCATTGATGAGCTGCCTCGCGGTGAATACGGCAAAGTCAACAAAGAATTACTCAAAACCCTGTGAAAGGAACAGGCATGGCAATCAATACGGATATGGTCGGACAGACCTTCGGTCCTTTCGTCCGTGACTACACTTTCCGTGATCTTGAGCTGTTTGCTCTTGGCTGCGGTGCAGGCATCGATGGCAAGGATGGCCTCGAATACCTCAACGAGCATGATGAACGTAATCCTCAGCTCAAGGTTCTGCCCATGTTTGGTGCGATGCTCATCGTGGATTCCGAGGTCACTCGTACCATTGACTACGGCTACAACTATGCGGGCTCCCTGCACTGGGGCTTTGATATTCGCTTCCACCAGCCGATCACCAAGATGAGCGATCACCTAGAGACCATGGTTCGCCTTGAAGGCCTCTATGACCGTGGTGAGGGCCGTGGCCTGCTCGCTCAGCATATTGGTGACACCTACGATTCGGACGGCAATCTTCTGTTTACGAACGAATCTTGGGACTGCCTGATCTACGACGGCGGTTGGGGTGGCCCCAAGCCTCCCAAGGACATCGTCGAGATGCCAGAGCGTGAGGCTGACGTCGAGGTTGTCGAGCGTATTCCTGAGAACCAAGCTTTGATCTACCGCCTGTCGGGCGACTATCACCCACAGCACATCGACTGGGATTATGCAGCTGAGAACGGTGAGCCTCGCCCCATTCTTCACGCGATCTCTTACGCGGGTGTTGTTATGCGTCATGCAATCAACGCTTTTGTTCCCGGAGAACCCGAGCGCATCACCCGTTTCAAGACCCGCATTACTTCGCCGGTTCTGCCCGGCAGCACTCTGAAGACGAAGCTGTGGAAGGTCGGAGAAGGCGAGCTCCGTTTCCAGCTGGTGGACGAAGATGCCGATGTTACCGGTGCGAAGCCGCACCTGAACTGGGGGATTATCGAATACCGCTGAAGTAACCTTGAAAGCATAGATGCGTGATCACACGATGATCCGCAGCTTTGCTATCGAGGTGTTAGAGGAGATACACGCAGTGAAAAAGGAAGTAACAGATCTCGAAGATCTGGATATGTCAGGTGTGCTTTGGCGCATCATCGCATTTTCCAGTGGTGGCCCATTCCTTGAAGGCTATGTTCTAGGAATTATCGGCGTGGCGCTTTCACGCCTGGGCAGCGATATCGAGATCAGTAATTCCATGTCGGGCCTGCTGGGAATTGCCGCTTTGGTCGGTCTTTTCTTGGGAGCCGCGGTCGGAGGATGGCTGACGGACCTCATTGGGCGTCACAAGATGTTCATTCTCGACCTGATTGTCATTGTCGTTTTGTCGGCACTGTGTGCCGTCGTTACCTCTCCTCTGCAATTAGTGGCTCTGCGCTTCCTCATCGGTGTGGCAATCGGCGCCGATTATCCGATTGCCACATCGATGATCGCGGAGTTTTCACCCCGCAAACATCGTGCAATGTCGATGGGCATGATCGCTGCCGCATGGTACCTTGGCGCCAATGTCGCAGCTCTTGTGGGCTACGCACTTTACGAGACCCCTCACGGCTGGCGCTGGATGCTGGCATCGTCTGCGATTCCGGCAGTACTGATTCTTATTGGTCGTTGGGATATCCCCGAATCTCCCAGGTGGTTGGCATCGAAGGGCCGTCAAGAAGAGGCCGATCGCGTTGTCATGAAGCTCTTTGGCGAAAATGTTCGTCTTCCTGCGCAAGAGATCGCTGAAAAAACCGAGTTTAAGAAGATCTTCAGCGGAGTTTATCTGCGACGCGTGATTTTCGTTGGTGTGATTTGGCTGTGCCAAGCAATCCCGATGTTTGCTCTCTACACCTACGGCCCCACAATCGTTGGTTCCATTGGCCTAGGAGAGGGACGCAATTCGCTGATTGGTGAGCTTGTTATCGGAACCTTCTTTATGCTCGGTACATTCCCCGCAATGTACTTGGCTGAGCGCGTGGGACGTCGTCCGCTCATCATCTGGTGTTTCTTCGGCATGACGATTGCACTTGGCTTGATCGGTTTCTTCCCGCAGGGCGGAATCGTTCTGATTTCCATCTGCTTTATCGCTTACGCGCTTCTTGCTGGTGGTCCGGGCAACCTCGAGTGGCTCTACCCCAACGAGCTCTTCCCAACCTCCATTCGCGCCTCGGCAATGGGCGTTGCTATGGCTCTGAGCCGAATCGGCACCGTCTACTCAATGTTCGTCCTTCCGGCATTCATTGCCGATTACGGGATCTCTGCGACCATGCTTGCCGGTGCCCTCATTTCAGCTCTTGGATTTGGTGTTTCCTTCGCGTGGGCCCCCGAAACCAAGGGACTGAGCTTGGACGTTACAGGATCAGCGGACTTCAAGGGGCGCTAAACGATGTATCGCATTGATTCAGTGGTTGTGAGCGCGTACCGCACGAATTGCTACGCGCTAACGAATGAAGGCGGGACGATTATTGTCGACCCGGGCGACCAGGCGAGCTTCCTCCAGCAGTGGACGCAGGACTTGGACGTTATCGGTATCGTGCTCACCCACTGTCATTGCGACCACATCGGGGCAGTCAATGAACTGGTTGCTCAACACGGGTGCTGGGTTGCCTGTGGAGCTGCAGATGTTGCTGGAACGCGCGACTTACACCTGTCTGGATTCGATGCCGAAGGTATCGACTACGTCGTGGATCACGTTGATCGGTCTTTGAAGGAAGGAGATGTCATTGAGTGGGGGAGCGACCGCCTTGAGGTGATCGATACCCCGGGACACACTCAGGGACATATCTGCCTGATTGATCGTGCCAATTCGATCCTGTTCAGCGGTGACATGCTATTTGCTGGAACGATTGGACGGACTGATTTCCCGGGGGGAGACCAAACGCTTATGGCCTCTTCCTGCACAAAGCTCGTGGAGATCGCTCAGGATCTTCGCGTGCTTCCCGGGCACGGTCCCGCCACCACTTTGGCAGCAGAAAAGGCGCAGCTCACGCACTGGGCACGCGTGCTTTGTCCGCGTGAAGTGGCTCAGGATACTGCGCGTAATGACGAATTGAGACTGCCATGAAGCTGATCGTCAATCAAAGCTTCAAGGTAACGCGGAACCTTCAGCATGAAGCAGTCGATGTAGTCATCGGGCAGGCAGAAGGTACGCATCAGAACCGAGCCTTCAACCGCGTCAAGCAGGCGGGTAACCGACAGGGTGTCCTTAATCTGCCCCGCGCTCTTGAACTCCCACAAGCGTGTGCGAATCGCACCCAAGGGGGTAACGAAAATCTGGTTGTGAATCAGTGCGATCGTCGGATCGTTTGTTTCACCGGCCTCGACGAACAGGCGACGAACTGCCCGGCGATTCGGGCCAAGGTACTCGCGAAGGCGGAATTCGGCCTCGTTCATCAAAACTTCCCGCGCGCTATTCCCGCGTGGGCCAGGGCAACGAACCAATCGCGCGAAGGCGTCCTTCAGGAGGTCATCGCGGGTTTCCCAGCGTGTGTAAATGCTGGATTTGCCCACTCCGGCAGCGCTGGCGACCTTGGTCAGGTTGAAAGCCGCCCAGCCGACCTCTCCGTAGAGTGTCAGGGCGCTTTCGATGATCTTGGTTTCGACCACTTCATCGCGCGGCCGACCAACTTTGGGCGCGTCTTGTCGAGGATTCGGCACGACCTGCACCTTTCTTTCATAGCTGCTGGTAAGCGCCATATTACTCGCACCTTGCGGGTTAATGCGTGCGCTTTTCGGGAGCTGAGAAAACTTGGGGAGTCTTCCCTGTATCTATCCGAAAACAACACTCAAGAGAGAAGGACACGATGAGTATCGTTGTCGCGTATAAGTACGCTGCGAACCCGCAGGATACAACCGTGGGTTCTGATGGTGTCGTTGACTGGTCGCGTGCGAAGGCTGCGGTGAGTGAATACGACCCCGTTGCCATTCAGGTGGCACGCACTGTCGCAGACGCTAAGGGCGAAGAGCTCGTTGGCATTTCCGTAGGAGACGCACAGGTGTCCTCCTCGATGGCAAAAAAGGCTGCTCTTTCGCGCGGGTTGGACCGTGCGCTGGTCGTCGCCGATGATGCCGTTCGTGATCTGAATGCCACTGCGGTCGCAGCTGCGCTTGCCGCTCTGGTTCGCAAGGTTGAAGGAGCGAATATCCTCTTGACGGGTGACTCGTCGATTGATGAGTCCGCCAAGATGATGTCTGCTCTGGTTGCCGGTTACCTGGGATGGCCCTGCTTCCAAGAGGTTTCCGCGGTTGAGGCCAATGGAAATGGATGGACCATCACGCAGGCTACTGCCTCTGGCACCCGTACGATCGCTGTCGATGGCCCCGTTGTCGTTGCCGTGACAACAGATGCTGCGACCGTCAAGGTTCCCGGCATGAAGGATGTGCTGCAGGCCGGAAAGAAGCCCATGGACACCGTTGCTCTTGCTGATCTGGGTGTCGAGCCGATTTCCGTTGAGGTCACCGGCCGCCTGCGCCCGGTCGCTCAGGAACGTAAGAAGGAAATTCTCAGTGGTGACGACGCCGCTGTGAAGCTGGTCGAGGCGCTGCGTAGCGCTGGTGTGCTCTGAGAAAGGACTTGGACAATGACTAACGCATGGATCATTACGACATCGAATCAGATTGCGTCCCTCGTCGAGGCTGCGCGTGCGATCGGTCCCGTGACCGTCATCGCTCTTGGCGACGAGGCCACCGGCATCGCTGGTGTTGACCGCGTTGTGACCATCGGTCGTGGAAGCAATGCGCCTCTTGAGGCTTTTGCTCCCGCAGTGAACGCCGTGTTGGAAGGCGCTGGCGCAGATATCGTCTTCGCCGCGAACCGTCCCGTTGAGCGCGTCCTTGCCGGTGCTGTCGCCGCGCGCCTTGGCCTTCCCCTCATCAACGGTGCGCTCCGCGTTTCCGCTGGCGAGGCCGAGGTGTCGCGCTTTGGTGGCCTGACTCAGGAAAGCATTTCCTTCCCCGGTGGCGCTGTTGTCGTCCTTGAAGGTGGAGCCCCCGTTGAGGGCGCAGAAGTCGCGCACGAGGCTGGTTCGGAAGAACACTACGAGGCAAGCGTGAGCGCTGTGGAGCCCGCTGGTTCAGGCCCCGCCAACCTTGCTGCCGCGCGTCGTATCGTCGCAGCCGGTCGTGGCTTCAAGGCCGAGGAAGATCTGCAGATTGCCCGCGACCTGGCCGCAGCGCTGGGCGCAGAGCTCGCCTGCTCCCGTCCCTTGGCTGAAGGAACCGCGTGGCTGTCCAAGGATCGCTATGTTGGTGTTTCTGGCATGCATGTTGCTCCGGATCTGTACCTTGCCGCCGGCATTTCCGGTCAGGTTCAGCACACCTCAGGCATGTCCGATTCGAAGGTCGTTGTTGCCGTCAATAGTGATGCCAATGCCCCGATCTTTGAGGTTGCAGACTACGGAATCGTGGGCGACCTCTATGATGTCCTGCCTGCGATTACCGCAGCACTTTCCTGAGGAAGAGTATGTCTGAAGAAGTAGAGGTTGATTTCGAGGTCATCGTCATCGGTGGAGGTGTAGCCGGTTGCGTTGCCGCCTACACTCTTGCCGGACAAGGACACGAGGTCCTTCTCATTGAGCGTGCGATGGAACCCGGTTCCAAGAATCTCTCGGGTGGTGTTTTCTACTGCCGAGTAATGGAACAGGTCTTCCCGGACTTCGTCAATGAAGCTCCTGTGGAACGTCGAATCACACGTAATATCGTCAGCCTGCTCAATGAAAAGTCAGCGGTCAACATTGACTACTGGGATCAGCGTCTTGCTGAGCCCGCCAATGCAGTTACAGTGTTGCGTGCAAAGCTTGATTTGTGGCTGAGCGAGAAGTGCGAGGAAGCCGGTGTCACCGTGATGCCGGGTGTGAAGGTTGACTCCCTCATCGTCGAAAACGGGCAGGTCGTTGGTGTTCGTGCCGGAGAAGATGAGCTGCGCTCCCACGTTGTCGTTGCCGCAGATGGGGTGAACTCTTTCATTGCCCAGCAGGCGGGAATCCGCGCTAAAGAGCCGAAGAAACACCTTGCAGTGGGTGTGAAGTCGGTGATCGCTCTTCCCGAGAAGGTCCTTGAAGATCGCTTCAATGTTCGCGATAACTGCGGTGCAGCCTACGCCATGGTTGGGGATGCGACGCAGGGCGTTGCAGGTGGAGCTTTCATGTACACCAATAAAGATTCCGTCTCTATTGGTGTTGTCATGCGCCTCGATGACCTGGAAGCATCGGGCTTGTCCTCTTCCGATGTCCATGATCACCTGCTCAATCATCCGGCAATTGCTCCTCTTCTTGAAGACGGCGAATTGCTTGAGTACGGGTGCCACCTGACCATCGAAGATGGGCCTCAGATGGTGACCCACGATCTCACCCGCCCAGGTTTGGTGATTATCGGTGATGCAGCTGGATTCACTCTCAACACTGGTTTGACCATTCGAGGGATGGATCTTGCTGCGGGTTCTGCGCTCGCGGCTTCAACGGCAGTTCATGCTGCCCTTGAATCCGGCGATTTCTCTCAGGCAGCGATGGATCGTTACCTCAGTGAGTTGAAATCTTCCTTTGTCGGGCAGGACATGCAGACGTACGCGAAGGCCCCCGCTTTCCTTGAGCGTCCTCGTATGTACAAGGACTATGGACGCCTTGCTGCAGAGGTTTTCTACGGAGTCTTCAACCATGATCTTCGCCCGCGTCGTCACATCATGAAGGTCGCGATGGACGCGTTCAAGGCTTCTGGCCTGCGTTTGCGTGATCTCATCAGTGACGGCTTGGCCGGTATCAAGGCGCTGTGAGGCAGGAGGAACAATGAGTACATTGAAAATTGAGAGTGTTCCCGCGCGTCTTTCGCGTAACACTTACAACCTTGACGAGGAAGAATCTCATATCGAGGTCGACCAGGAGCGCGCTCGTGCCACCGGCGCCGGCAAGCTCTTGGAGCGGATCTGCCCGGCTCATGTCTACTCGGTAGAAGAAGACGGGAGCGTTGGCGTGGAATATGCCGCATGCCTCGAATGTGGTACTTGCTTGGCCATTGCCCCTGAAGGTGTCCTGAAGTGGCACTACCCCAGGAGCGGTTTCGGGATCATGTTCCGAGAAGGCTAAGAGCTTCTTCATTTGAGGTGGTGGGTTGAAGGCATCTGCTTTCAACCCATCACTTTTGTTTCAGCCCTTGAATTCATGATTGCCGCAATGCATTCGGCAATATTTCCACGGGTGAAGGAATGGTCTTCTGCGGAATCACTGCCTACGCGAAGCGGACGCCATTCGAACGATGCTGTTCTTTGTTCTCCGGGGAGTCTTCGGGTGCCAAGAGCATTCAGATGAAGCTCGAATATGGGAAGAGCCCGAGTCGCTGGAATGCTTTGACCTATCGGAGACAATCGATTCTTATCCGCAACCGTATCTGCAGCATGTGCTTCGGCGTTGAAATATGGGCGCGAGGAAAATTCAGCACTGAGACATATGAGAAGCGAATGTAAGTGTGATCGTTTCGCGCGTATGACAAGCTCTGTGAAATCTTCCAAGCACAAGTCTTTGACGGGAGAATGAGCGGGGGAGAGGACCAATGCTTCCATACCGTATTGGCGGAGTTCCCGGGCAAAAGGAAGAAGAAAAGCGCAAGCGGCTTGTTCCACTTCTTTGCGTGCACCTAAAAGCCCGACACCAACGATATTTTGATAGCCCAGGCGAAGTGCTTGAGCGGAAGGGTCGACAGCATATCCCAATGCCGCAGCCGCCTCGTGAACTCGCTGGGTTAAGTTCTCGCTGACTCTTACCTTTCCTCTGAGGACGTGCGAAACGGTTCCAACAGATACTCCAGCTAAACGCGCAACGTCAGAAATCGTCGGTGTCGTGGCCATAAAAGCCTCCTCTCCTGTGGCCTTTACTGTGCCGCAACCGCACTTCTTTCCAGCCCAAGGAGCAGAATCTGTGGAAACACGCCGGTTATCGTGCATCCTGTGGATCAATCACACTGCGGGTGCAAAGTTCACATATTAAGCTGTGAATACTTGGAGCGAGGAGGAATGATGCTTCGACGTTTAACAGACGCAATTGTCTGCGCTGTGCTTTTGGTTCTCGATATTCTGGCGTGGCTGATCGTCAGCACATTCTCAAGTCTTGATCGTTCGGAACCAGGTCGAATTGCCTCGGTCTCGCTCAGTGCCTTGATCATCGTTGCTGCTCCTGCACTTGCGACCTGTATGGTTGCTGCGGTCGCGCGACTGGTGACCCGCACTTCGGCTCGCCTTTTCTATTCGTGGAGTCTTTTCGTCAACGCTGTGGCCGGAGTGTTCAGCTATCTAACGGCTATGGTGTCCTCCTTTCAAGGAATGGAAGTTGGCCTGCGCTGGATGGCTTGTTTCTTTGCAGTTCAAGCGATCGTCAGCCTTATTCTCCTCATCGTTGGCTTGACCGGTGGAATTCCTCGAACAGCTGAGGAAGCACGTGCTCTGCATCATGCGACGCATCCAGTTGCTTCGTCTTCGACTCAGAAGAAGTCTTCTTCGGCAAGCTCCACTTCTTCTGACGAGGCCGCAACGTCTGCTTCAGCAAAGACTCCAGCCTCCATTGGTACGGCTTCCCCCACTGCAGGCAAGACTGCCCCCACCGCTCAGGGTGGCGAAGGAACTCACGCAAGCACGTCCTCGGCAAAGGAAAAAGAGACACATTAATGACAACTGAGGGTTTCCGCCAGCTTTCACTGGAAACAACGCATGGGGTTGAAGAATGGGAGGATTCGGGGGCGCTTGTTCAACGAAGTGTCCTGCCTAATGGTCTTCGGATCATTACTCAGAAGGTGCCGGCAACACGTTCACTGGCACTGAGCTGGTGGGTTGGGGCTGGTTCACGCGACGAGGATGAGGTGAGTGCCGGATCGACCCATTTCCTTGAACACCTCCTCTTTAAAGGAACCGCGCGCAGAAGTGCCTTTGACATCGCCGAAGCATTTGATGCGGTTGGCGGTGAGTCCAATGCGGAAACTGGAAAAGAACACACAAACTATTGGGCGCGCGTACTGAGCGAAGACGCGCCAATGGCCGTTGAAGTATTGGGAGACATGATTTCTGCCTCCCTTATCGATCCAGAAGAGTTTGAGATCGAACGCGGGGTCATCCTCGATGAGCTCGCGATGTCAGAAGACAATCCTCTCGAGGTCGTCCACGAGGCTTTCCAATTGGCCGTGTTTGGCGATAACTCTTTGGGACGTCCGGTTGGTGGAAGCGCCCAAACGATTCGAGCCGTTGAACGCGACCACGTCTGGGACTACTATCGCCGGGTTTACGCGCCCTCCTCGCTGATTATTGCCGCAGCGGGGGACCTCAACCATGATGAGCTTGTCGAGCAAGTGCAGCGTTCCTTGCATCCCACGTGGGCAAACGAATTAGAGGAACAGCGCGCTCCGCGTCCGAGGCGTTCGACGCAGGGTTCGCAGTCGTCAGACTGTGAACCAGTGCGCTCAACGCGCTACCGCCATATTGAACAATCCCATGTCATTGTTGGTGGCCCCTCGATGCGTGCCGGTGACGATCGACGTCCCGTGATGTCGGTTTTGCTTTCTATCCTGGGCGGCTCAATGTCTTCGCGGCTCTTCCAAGAGATCCGCGAGAAGCGTGGTCTGGCCTATACGACATATGCCTTCGATTCCCCGTATTCGGATACGGGAGCCTGGGGAATGTATGCCGGGACAGCACCGGAACGTGCTTCCGAGGTCGAAAAGCTCATGCAGGCAGAGCTTGAAAAACTGGCGGCAACTGGTCCGCGTGAAGACGAGCTTGCTCGCGTTCGTGGGCAGCTGCGTGGTGGTATGGCACTGGGGTTGGAAGATACGCTCTCTCGCATGTCTCGCTTGGGGCGCGCTGAGCTGAGCGGTCGTTACTTTACTGTTGATGCCGCGCTTGCCCGAATTGAGGCGGTCCAAGCTGAAGACGTTCGTAGCCTTGCTGAGGAACTTGCACAGCGATGCGTCTTCACTGCTGAAGTGGTGCCGGAGGATCGTGCGTGACCAAACGAAGCGTTCGCCCAGCAACTTCCAGTGATAGCGCTGCCATCGCCGCGATGGCCCAAGAATTTTTCACCGAAGTCTTTAACGCATGTTCGCTACCTGCGGCCCATCCACTGCGTGCGCAGGTTCTGACGCAAACACGTCAGATGTGGGAAGAAACTCTTGCTGGAAACAGGCCATCGCAGGGGCAGACCTTGGTTGCTCTGGAGGAGCAGACTCCTGTTGGTTTTATCGCGTACTCGCAGGCACCAGCTTTGGAACTTGACCAGCCATCAGCGCGTGTCATTCCGGCGGGGCAAGAAATTAGCAGCCTCTACGTGCACCGTAGCTTCAGACGTATCGGACATGCATCGCGACTGCTAGCAGCTCTTGTGGATACCCTCCATCCGGAGTCGATGCGACTGTGGGTTGCACCAGAAGATACGCTGACTATTCGCTTCATCCAAGGATGCGGGTTTTCTCCCGCCGGGGTACGTCGTAGCTTTGTTTTCGACCCGGAAATTCCCGCGGCTCGGGATGAACACCTGTGGTGGGCATTGCGTTCTTAACGCGGTCATATCAGGCCTCTCAAGGCTAGACGTGGCACACTTATTGCATGATGCCTCTTTACGACAACCTGCCTGAACCTGCGCCTCTGAAGAAGGGGAATCTCAGGATTGTCCCGCTGGGTGGCCTGGGCGAGGTCGGCCGCAATATGAATGTTTTGGAGTTTGGTGACAAACTCCTGGTTGTCGACTGCGGCGTTCTTTTCCCGGAAGAGTCTCAGCCCGGAGTCGACCTGATTTTGCCTGATTTTTCGTGGATTGAAGACCGTCTTGACGACATCGTCGGTATGGTTTTGACTCATGGGCACGAAGACCACATCGGTGCGGTCCCATATCTGCTCAAACTCCGCGAAGATATTCCGATTTATGGTTCCGACCTGACTCTAGCTTTCGTTGAACCCAAACTTCGTGAGCACCGACTTTCGGCCGAAAATCTTCATGTTGTTGAAGAAGGAGACCGCCAAGCGATTGGTCCCTTTGATTGCGAGTTCGTTGCGGTTACCCACTCGATTCCGGACGCGCTTGCTGTGTTCGTCCGTACCCCCGCAGGTAAAGTCCTGATTACTGGTGACTTCAAGATGGACCAGCTGCCTCTTGATCACCGCCTGACAGACCTTCGCTCCTTCGCGCGTTTTGGTGAAGAAGGCGTGGACTTGTTCATGGTGGACTCAACGAATGCCGAAGTTCCCGGCTTCGTTACCCCAGAACGCGAGATCGGCCCAGTCTTGGATCAAGTTTTTGCTGAGGCTACCGGCCAGATCATCGTTGCTTCTTTTGCTTCGCATGTTCACCGTGTCCAGCAGGTCATCAACGCTGCTGCACATCATGGTCGCAGTGTTGCCTTGGTTGGCCGTTCTATGGAACGGAATATGCGTATTGCTCAGGAAAAGGGCTACCTCACAATTCCTGAGGGGCTCATCGTCGATTCCAATGAGATTTCCCTGCTTCCTCCCAATCAGAGGGTATACATGGCCACTGGATCTCAAGGAGAGCCAATGGCCGCACTTTCTCGAATTTCGCAGGGATCTCACCGCTTTGTCAGTATTGAACCCGGCGATACGGTGATTTTCGCGTCTTCCTTGATTCCGGGTAACGAGAACTCGGTGTACCGCGTCATTAACGACCTCACGCGTTTGGGCGCAAAGGTTGTTCACCAGGCGAATGCTAAGGTTCACGTTTCCGGCCACGCGGCCTCGGGAGAACTGATCTACTGCTACAACATTGTTCAACCGAAGAATGTCATGCCGATCCACGGGGAGATTCGCCATTTGGTTGCCAATGGTCAATTGGCAGTACTCACCGGCGTGAAGCCCGAAGACGTCGTTCTTGCCGAAGATGGCGTTGTCGTTGATCTCGAAGACGGACATGCCAGAGTCGTTGGTGCGGTTCCCTGTGAGTACATCTACGTTGACGGGTCCTCTATCGGAGAGATCTCCGAAGATGAATTGGCCACTCGACGGACACTGGGATCCGAAGGCTTTGTCAGCGTTTACGCGGTTGTTGAGGGCGAGTCGGGGATGGTTCTTGCACCGCCAACAATTCGAGCAATTGGCATGGCGGAAGACTCCTCAGTGTTTGACGAGATTCTCCCCGACGTCACCGCAGCCCTTGAAGAGGCCGCTTCCGGCGGAAATGTGGATGCGCACGTCCTTCAGCAGGCGATGCGTCGCGTCATCGGTCGCTGGGTTGGTCGTCATTTGCGTCGTCGCCCCATGATTGTTCCGGTTGTCGTCCTGCAGTAGCGGGCGGGACTTGAGTACGCCGATAGTGATACGAGCGTAAGGTACGGTAGAAGCATGACCGGG